>JBFIHV010000097.1:0-8367 GCA_041601595.1 Amylibacter sp.
CCTCGGCTTCAGCCTGCGCAAGCGCGCGGACGTGGCCGTAGCTGGAATAATAAAGAACAAGAATACGGGTCATGGGATCCTCTCTGGCTAGGGTTTCGATGCCTGAGAAGATGGGGGAAACGGGCCACCGGAATAACCGGCCCGCTGTCACTTCATTCTTTACGCACGTTGAAGAATGTCAGGACTACTGCAGCGCCGTGCGCAGGTGGTCGAGAAACGCCGTGACCTTTGCGTCCATGCCCAGCCGCGAGGCCGTCACAGCGAAGATCTCCGGTGCGGGAAGCTCCCATTCGGTCAGAACCCGGACGAGTTCACCCCGTGCCTCGGGCTCCTTGGACACGAAGTCCGGTAGGGTGCCGATGCCCTGACCGGCAATCAGAAGATCGCGCAGCACGAGGCTGTTGCCAACGCGAACGGGTGGGTCGAGGTCGATGGTCGTTGTGCCAGACGGGCCGTGCAAAGTCCAAGAAGTAAGGTGGTCCGCAAGCAAGAATCCGATGACACCGTGCTGCGCGATGTCCTCCGGAGACCGTGGCACGCCGGCCCTTTCCAGATAGGCGGGCGCGGCGAAGATGCGTTGCCGCATCCTGCCGAGCTTGCGCGCGACCAGAGCGGAGTCCGGCATGGCTGCCCGGATACGGATCGAAACGTCGAACCCGCCCTCGACCATGTCCACCACCCGGTCGTCCATGGACAGCGTCAGGCGGAGATCGGGATAGGCGTCGAGAAATTCGGGCAGGATCGGGGCGATGACCGTCTGCCCGAACGAACTGGAGGCGTTCACCTTCAGGTGGCCGCGCACCGCGCCCGCGCCCTCGCGGATGCGCGTCTCAACTTGGACCACGGCGTCGAGGATGCCCGTCGCCCCGTCAAAATAGTGCCGCCCTGCGTCAGTCAGTGACATGGAACGCGTCGTGCGCGTCAGAAGCGTGGTGCCCAGGCTCTCTTCGAGAAGCTTGATCTCGCGACTCAAAAGCGCTGGCGACACGCCGAGATCCTCCGCCGCACGCACGAAACTGCCACGTTCGACGATGCGGCGGAAGGCGTGCATGACGGAGAGCTTGTCCATTGCGGTTGGAACTCGGTTTGATTGAACTGCTCCTGCGACGAGAGCGTAGCTACTGACCTCTTAGCACGAATTACGCCTATGCTCCAAGGTCTTGGTTCAACCGCCGCGTCGCGTTCCTCGCAATTATGCTGTTCGAGACTTCGCGGTGAAAATCCAAAGTTCCAAATGCGTGATCTGGAGATGATCGGTAGACCGATATGTCTCGGTCGTGGAGGGTCTTCAGCTACATGGCTGGATAGCTGCCATGCCCAGATAGATAGCTATGGAGCAATCCAGATGCCGGGTTTGGCCGCCGTGCTGAAGATTTGCTGTTTAGGAAATTCGCCGGTGGTGGTGCATCTGGCTGAACCTAGTTTGCTCGCCTTCCGCCTGTTGGCCTTTTTCAGGCATTCTCATCATGATTGGTAACGGAGCGGGCAGATCAGGGCCAACGATGGTCGCTTCGGCGTTCCTGAGATCGCATCGATCACCGGCCACAGCCTGAAGAACGTCACTTCGATCCTCGATGCACACTACCTGAGCCAGGATTCGAACCTGGGCGTATCCGCGATCCAGAAGCTGGAGGCGCACGAAAAAGGAACAAAGTCTCCCAACTGACCTCCCAACTGCGGAAAGGCGTCCGGCTACTTGTTGCCTAAGTGTCTGAAAGTATTGGTAGCGGGAGAGGGACTTGAACCCCCGACACGCGGATTATGATTCCGCTGCTCTAACCACCTGAGCTACCCCGCCAAAGGTGAGGCGTGATTAAGCAAGAAGCGCCTCTCCGTCAACCCACGAAATGGGTTTGCGAGGGAACTTTATCAAGAGATTTTCGAAGTTGCGCCGAATCCGGTCTGCTTGTCGGGGCGGACCGGTCATGCGGGTTTCCGGCGCTTGATCAGCAGGCAAGCGCCAAAGGAAACCGTCAGGCAGGCAGGCGCGCCGAAGGCGGCTTGGAAAAGTCCATGAAAATCGGGCGGCTCCAGAGAGAACCGCCCGCGAATTTATTGTCAGAAAATTGTCCGGGCTGGAAACTGGAAAGATCAAGCCGTCCCGACTGCCAGGACCTGTCAGCCGTCCTGCCGGTTCCTGGCCAGCTTTTCGTCGACGATCGCCACCGTCTCGTCGATGCTCGGATGCTGCATGCCCACGGCTTTGCCGGCCAGTTGGATCAGCTTGTCCACACGCTCGATGTTTTTCGCGCCGGAATAGACCGCGCGGGCCGCCGAGGACGGCTTCAGCAGGCTTTTCGCGGCATTTGCGTATTTCTCGAAAGGTACCATGTCTTCGATATCCGCGCCCAGTTCGACGACAAGGCCGCTGACATAGTTGTATATCTCTTTTGATTTCGACAGGTCGCCATGCACCGCTTCCTGAATGGAGCGTGGTCCGTTGGCGGTGATGCAGCGGTAGTTGCCCGTCGCCAGCATGCTCCACTTCGCGAAAGGTACGAAGAGAGAGTCGAACACCCGCAGTTTGACGGGTACGTCCTTGCCGTCGATCCGGTAATTCTGGATGCCTTCTTCCAGTTCGGCCAGCATGGCGTCGAGTTTCGCGTCATGGAACTTCGAGACTTTGAAGTTGGTCGGCAGACCGACATGCAGCACGTTCGCGGCCTCTTCCGGAGGGCGGAAGGCCTGCGGGTCCGGCGAGCAGAGGGTCATCAGTTTCGGATCGAACGCCTGCCAGATGGATGCTTCGGTAAAAGCGCCCTCCAGGTTGGTTTCCGCAAATGCGGGAATGCGCTTCAGATAGGGCAGGGGCGGCATGTTCATGATCGACATGCAGGGCGCCTTGGCCTTGGCGATCCGGTGTAGCAGGTCCTTGAGGGTAGGATGGGAGTATTGCGGTTCCTGCATCGCGAGGCAGACGAGGTCATAGTCTTCCGGCTTGACGTTTTCGGGTGTCAGCGCATCGAGCTTTCCGTCCAGGGAGGCAGACAGAAAGCTTCGATGGGCGTCTTCGTCACGCAGTTTTATCCGCACTTCCGTGCCCTCGGAATTGATGAGGGCCGCGGTTTCTGCGCGGCACACGAGTGTTACGTCGTGCCCCGCGGCAATGAGTTTTGTGCCAAGAAGAGATCCGTAAGAGGCACCGAGGATGAGGATTTTGTAGGGCATTTATAATCTCCTTTGGCGGGTGGCGTCATGTCCGATGAAGCCGTTGATACGGTTGTCCGATTAAAGTTAACGACTAACTGCCGAGCAATTCAACCAAAGTTTCACCCAGTTTGGCCGGCGACGGCGACACGCGGATGCCTGCGGCGCGCATGGCTTCGATCTTGTCCTCGGCACCGCCCTTGCCGCCGGAAATCACGGCGCCCGCGTGCCCCATGGTGCGGCCCGGAGGGGCCGTGCGGCCCGCGATGAACCCGACAGTCGGCTTCGAACGGCCGCGTTTGGCCTCATCGATCAGGAACTGCGCCGCGTCTTCTTCGGCGGAGCCGCCGATTTCACCGATCATGATGATCGATTTCGTGTCGGGATCGGCAAGATAGAGTTCGAGGATGTCGATGAACTCGGTCCCTTTGACCGGATCGCCGCCGATGCCGACCGCAGAGGTCTGGCCAAGGCCGGCAACCGTGGTCTGATAAACCGCCTCGTAGGTCAGGGTGCCGGAACGGGACAGAACGCCAACGGAGCCTTTCTTGAAGATGCCGCCGGGCATGATGCCGATCTTGCAGGCGTCGGCCGTCATCAGGCCGGGGCTGTTCGGGCCGATCAGGCGGGATTTCGAAGCGTCGAGCTTTTCTTTCACACGCACCATGTCCAACACGGGCACGCCTTCGGTAATGCAGGTGATCAGATCGATCCCGGCGTCGATGGCCTCTTCGATTGCGGCCGCGGCGCCTGCCGGCGGAACGTAGATGACCGATGCGGTCGCGCCGGTGGCTTCTTTAGCTTCGGCGACGGAGGCATAGATCGGCAGCGTCTCGCCCTTGGATCCTGTCCAGTTCGTGCCGCCCTTCTTGGGGTGCGTGCCGGCAACCATTTTTGTTCCGTGATAGGCGAGCGCCTGTTCGGTGTGGAACGTCCCGGTTTTGCCTGTCAGGCCCTGAACGATGATTTTCGTGTCGTTGTTGATCAAGATGGCCATGGGATTATCCTTTCACCGCTTTAACAATTTTCTGCGCGGCATCGTCCAGATCATCGGCGGCAATGACGTTCAGACCGCTCTTGTTGATGATTGCCTTGCCTTCGTCGACTTTCGTGCCTTCCAGACGGACGACCAGGGGCACTTTCAGTCCCACGTCCTTCACGGCCTGCACGACGCCTTCGGCGATGACATCACAGCGCATGATGCCGCCGAAGATGTTGACGAGGATGCCTTTGACGTTGGGGTCGGATGTGATGATCTTGAATGCGGCCGTGACTTTTTCGGTGGTGGCGCCGCCGCCCACGTCGAGGAAGTTGGCGGGTTCCGCGCCATAGAGCTTGATGATATCCATCGTCGCCATTGCGAGGCCTGCACCGTTCACCATGCAGCCGATTTCACCGTCCAGAGCGATGTAGGCCAGATCGTATTTGGACGCCTCGATTTCCTTTTCGTCCTCTTCGGTCTTGTCGCGGTATTCCATCATGTCGGGATGACGGAACAGGGCGTTGTTGTCGAAAGAGACTTTCGCGTCCAGAACCTGGATGTCGTTGGACTTGGTGACGATCAGCGGGTTGATTTCCAGCAGGCTCATGTCCTTGGAGGTGAACGCGTTGTACAGGTTCTTGAACAGTTCCATGCCTTGTTCGCGCGCCTTGCCGGTCAGCTTGTAGGCGTCCGCGATCTTGGCGGCATCTTCGGTCGTGCAACCGGCTGACGCCTTGATGCCGATCGTGTGGATGAGCTCTGGCGTTTCTTCGGCAACCGCTTCGATGTCCATGCCGCCTTCGGTCGATGCGACGAAAGAGACGCGGCCGGTTTCGCGGTCGACGAGAATGGACAGGTAAAGTTCGCGGTCGATGTCTGCGCCGTCCTCGATATAGAGGCGGTTCACCTGCTTGCCGGCGGGGCCGGTCTGTTTGGTGACAAGGGTCTTGCCAAACATTTCCCTGACGTTCGCCAATGCCTCGTCCGCAGAAAAGGATACCCGGACGCCGCCTTTGGCGCTTTCGTCGAGTTCCTTGAATTTGCCTTTGCCGCGGCCACCTGCGTGGATCTGGCTTTTCACAACCCAGACCGGTCCGGGCAACGCGGCGATGGCCGCTTCCGCCTGGTCGAGGCTTGTGATTGGCACGCCCTTGGCAACAGGGGCGCCGAAGCCTTTCAGGACTTCCTTGGCTTGGTATTCATGGATGTTCATGTCTCTCTCCCAATATACGACTGATATCTTGTCAATTGCTGTAGGTTCACGGATGCGTCGGAGTCCTTGCGGCGTGGTTGCTTCCTGCAATGAACATCTGCGCTGGAGTCCGTCCGGGCGACCGTGGCTTAGAATTCGTGAGTGGTGCTTCTCTCTCCCCGTGTTCAGAGGTTATTTGATGTACGGCAGCAGTTCCTTGAAGGCGGCAGTTCCAGCCTGGCCAAGCCATTCAAAGACAACCATCTCGGTCGTTACAATACTGACACCAGCGGCGCTCAGGCGCTCGAGACAGGCCTTTTCGCTCTCGATGGTTCGAGAGGCCGTCGCATCGGAAACGACAAACACCTCATAGCCCTCTTCGACAAGGCTCGCGGCCGTCTGAACGACGCAGATATGCGCCTCCATGCCGACGAGTATAGCCTGTTTCGCGCCCAGAGATCGGAAAGTCTCGGCGAAATTCGCATCCTCCATACACGAGAAGTGCATTTTAGGCACGATGATGGAATCACCTGCGGCCTTTTTGACTTCCGCCACGGTGTGGCCCAGACCTTTGGGGTATTGTTCCGTGAGAATCGCGGGAACCTTGTTTATTCGCGCGGCTTTGAGTAAGAGTTTTGTATTATGCAGGGTTCTTGCCGGGGCCTGCATGGCAGGCACGAGACGCTCTTGAACATCTATGACGACCAATACCGAATCTTTTGCCCTGATCAGCACGTGGTGATTCCCCATTTGAGTTAAAATCATACGATGTGATTTTTAACCGGATGACTTTTCTTACATGGTGTGTGGTATACCACAGGCTGTTTTGTCAAGTTTTTTCGCTTTAAAATATGGAAAATAAATTGGTTGACCGCCTTAGAAACAGGTGTATGGTATACCAGATAACGGACGGCGGGTTCTGTCCGTTATAAGCGATTGTGGAGTGATCGCGCTGGGAGGAAACCATGTCGATTAGCGACTCGCTGAGTCCTATAGCGTTAAATTTTACGCTTAAAGACCACACATACGATGTGTTGCGTAACGCTATTCTTGACATGAATATCTATCAGCCCAATGTCGATTTGCGGCTGGATGAACGGACTCTTGCAAGCAAACTGGGGATATCCCGCACTCCGATCCGGGAAGCGCTGGCGCGTCTGGCGCACGAGGGCTTGGTCGAGATCATTCCGCGCAAGGGCGTGTTTGTGCTGCGCAAGTCCCGCGAAGAAATCCTCGAGATGGTTGTCGTGTGGGCGGCGCTGGAAAGCATGGCGGCGCGTCTGGCTGCGGAAAACGCTTCCGATGACGCTCTGCGCACCCTGCGGAAATATGCCTTGAAGCACAGCATCAACGCGGAGCGCGCAGAGATCGAGGAATATTCCGTCGCGAACATCAATTTTCACCGGACAATCCTCGAACTGTCCGGTGTCAGTGCGCTTGGCACCTTGGCCGACGCCCTGTTCATCCACATGCACGCCGTGCGCCGCCGCGCGCTTGGCGAGAACGATCGCGCCAGCCGGTCGGTCGCGGAGCATATGGAAATCATCGAAGCGCTGGAGAGTAGAAATGGCGACCTGGCGTCCAGACTTGTGCGCGAGCACACGATGCGTCTGCACGCCCACATCCACAGGACGTGGACCAGACTTGAAAACATAGGCTCTGCAAGAGCCGAATCGAACTTATCGTAATTGAAGATCACGGAGACACTAAAATGACCTTATCTGGTTCTGCACAGGGCATGGATGAAAAATCGGGCGGGGCGGAAGCTCCACAAGCGCTCACGGACGGGTTTCACCTGCTCATCGACGCGCTGAAGCTCAACGACGTTAAAACCATCTATGGCGTTCCGGGTATTCCGATTACGGATCTCGGGCGCATGGCCCAGGCCGCCGGCATCCGGGTCCTGTCTTTCCGTCACGAGCAGAACGCCGGCAACGCCGCCGCTATCGCCGGTTACCTGACGAAAAAGCCCGGCATCTGCCTGACGGTTTCCGCGCCCGGCTTCCTGAACGGCCTGACGGCGCTGGCTCATGCAACGACAAACTGCTGGCCGATGATCCTGATCTCCGGTTCGTCCGAGCGCGAGATTGTCGACCTGATGCAGGGCGACTACGAGGAAATGGACCAGCTGGCGATTGCCAAGCCTCTGTGTAAAGCGGCCTACCGCATTCTGCACGCGCAGGATATCGGCATTGGTGTCGCTCGCGCGATCCGCGCCGCTGTTTCCGGCCGTCCGGGCGGCGTTTACCTCGACATTCCGGGCAATCTGCTCGGTCAGGTCATGGACGAGGTCGAAGGCGCGAAATCCCTGGTCAAGGTCATCGATCCGGCGCCTGCGCAAATTCCGGCGCCAAGCGCCGTCGAGCGTGCCCTGAGCGTTATCAAGGGCGCCAAGAAGCCGCTGATCATCCTCGGCAAGGGCGCTTCCTACGCCCAGTGCGACGATGTCGTCCGCGAATTCGTCGAGAAAAGCGGCATCCCCTATCTGCCCATGAGCATGGCGAAAGGCCTGCTGCCCGACACGCACGAGCAGTCGGCGGGGCCTGCGCGGTCCCTGGTGCTGAAAGAATCCGATGTCGTCGTGATGGTCGGCGCCCGTCTGAACTGGCTTCTGTCCCACGGCAAGGGCAAATCATGGGGCGCGCCGCATTCGACGAAATTCGTCCAGATCGACATCGAGCCGAAGGAAATGGACAGCAACGTCGAGATCGCGGCGCCTCTGGTCGGTGACATCGGGTCCTGCCTGTCCGCACTGGTCGAAGGAATGGGCGACGACTGGAAGGCGCCGCCGAAAGAGTGGACGGACGCGGTCAAGGCCAAGAAGGACGCCAACGTCGCGCGCATGGCATCCAAGCTGCAGAACAACAATTCGCCGATGGATTACGAAGGCGCACTGGGCGCACTTCGGACGATCATCAAGGAGCGTCCCGATGCGATCCTGGTGAACGAGGGCGCCAACACGCTCGATTTCGCCCGCAGCATTATCGACATGTACAAGCCGCGCAAGCGTCTGGACGTCGGAACCTGGGGCGTCATGGGCGTCGGC
>JBFIHV010000098.1:0-8235 GCA_041601595.1 Amylibacter sp.
AAGCCACCGGACGAAACATAGGGAAATTCCCTCTGGAAACGTCGCAAGCTCGGGCGTATATGGGCGCCATGTCAAAATTCGTCGTCGCCGCACTCTACCAGTTCACCAGGTTTGAGGATCACAAGTCCTTGCAGGCCCCGCTTCAGGCTGTCTGCAACAAACACGGGGTGAAGGGCTCCCTTCTGCTTGCGCATGAGGGCATCAACGGAACCATCGCCGGAACCCGGTCCGGCATCGACGCTGTGCTGGCGGCGATCCGCGCCCTGCCGGGCTGTGCGGCGCTTGAGCACAAGGAAAGCTTCGCCTCGCAAATGCCGTTCCTGCGCATGAAGGTGAAGCTGAAGAAAGAGATCGTCACGCTGGGCGTGCCGTCGGTCGATCCCACGGCGCATGTCGGCCATTACGTCGACGCGAAGGACTGGAACGACCTGATCTCGCAGGACGACGTCGTGGTGATCGACACCCGCAACGACTACGAGGTCGCCATCGGCACCTTCGAGGGCGCGGTCGATCCCGCCACCAAGACCTTCGGCGAGTTCCCCGACTGGTGGGCGAAAAACAGGGACCGGTTTCACAACAAGCGCGTCGCGATGTTCTGCACCGGCGGCATCCGCTGCGAGAAATCGACCAACTACCTGCTGGGCGAGGGCATCGAGGATGTCTATCACCTGAAGGGCGGCATCCTGAAATACCTCGAGGAAGTACCGCAGGAAAACAGCAAGTGGCAGGGTGAATGCTTTGTCTTCGACAACCGCGTTTCCGTGCGCCACGGGCTGGAAGAAGGCGTTTTCGAGCTGTGCTATGCCTGCCGCATGCCGCTGGCCCCAGAGGATTTCGACCGCCCCGAATACGAAAAGGGCGTGTCCTGCCACCGCTGCTTCCACGACAGCGACGACGACCGCAAGGCCCGCTTCCGAGAGCGCCAGAAACAGGTCGATCTGGCCGAGAAACGCGGCACGAAACACATTGGATGATCCGGACCTCTGGCTGCTGCTGGCCCTGTTCGGCGTCGCGTTCGTCGCGGGCGCGGTCGATGCCATCGCGGGCGGCGGCGGCCTGATCGTGATGCCCGCGCTGCTGCTGGCCGGCCTACCGCCGTTGCAGGCGCTGGGCACCAACAAGTTCCAGGGCCTGTTCGGCACCGGCGCGGCCACCTATGCCTTCGCGCGCAGCGGTTACATCGATCTGGGACGTCAGTGGCCGGCGGCGCTGGCCAGTTTCGCGGCCTCGGTCACGGGGGCCATGGTCGCCTCTTTGTTGCCGTCGGACTGGCTGGCGGCGGCAATGCCGGTCGTGCTGATCGGCATCGCCATCTATTTCGTGCTGAAACCCGAGGCCGACGACCTGGAGCGGCGCCAGCTGGTCGGACCCGCGGCCCTCGGCTTTGTCATCGTGCCCCTGATCGGGTTCTATGACGGGATATTCGGCCCCGGAGCCGGATCGCTGTTCATGCTGGCGCTGGTGGCGCTGGGCGGGATGAAAATCCTTCAGGCCACCGCACAGACCAAGCTGTTCAATTTCGCATCGAACATCGGCGGTTTTGTCAGCTATGCGCTGCTGGGCGCCGTGATCTGGAAAATCGGCCTGATCATGGCTTTGGGCCAGATCCTCGGCGGAACGCTGGGCGCGCGGCTTGCGGTCAAGGGCGGCAAGGGCCTGATCCGGCCGTTGCTGGTGACCGTCTGTATCGCGATGGCGCTGCGGCTGTATTTTTCCTAGGCCGCGACGCGCCTGCCCAGAGGAACCTCTTTGATCGGCAGGCTGACGATTGCGGAAAACGCACCGACGCCGACGCCGACCCACCAGACCAGATCGTAGTTGCCGTAGATATCGAACATCTTGCCGCCGAGCCACACGCCAAGGAACGATCCCAGCTGGTGGCTGAAGAACACGATGCCATAGAGCGTGCCCATATAGCGCATGCCGTAAATATAGCCGATCAGGCCCGAGGTCAGGGGCACGGTCGCCAGCCACAGGAAGCCCATCGCGCCGCTGAACACCAATACCGTCACCGGCGTCATCGGCAACAGAATGAACGCGCCCGCCACGACGGTCCGGCCGGCATAGATGATCGCCAGCAGGTATTTGCGCACAAAGGTCTTGCCCAGATAGCCCGCGAGAATCGTGCCGACAATATTGGCCAGGCCGACCAGAGAGATCGCCACCGCGCCCAACCGCGACGTGGAGGTGATCCCCAGCGCCGCAAGGTTGCTGGTGGGCGCGATGGCGCTGCAGGCCTCGGTCACGAAGGCCGGAAAATGCGCCGTGACAAAGGCCAGCTGATAGCCGCAGGAAAAGAACCCCAGAAAGATCAGCGTGAACGACGGGTCGCGGAACGCCTTGCCGAGGATCTGCGACATGGACTCTTCCAGTTCCGCCTTGCTGGCCATTTGCGGCGCGCGCAGGAAGGGCACCAGCATCAGCGCCGCGATGATGACCACGGCGAAAACCACGAAGACGCCGGACCAGTTCATGAACCCCAACAGGTATTCGGCGATCGGTGCGCCGATCACCTGCCCCATCGAGCCTGCCGCGGTGGCGACGCCGAGCGTCAGCGAGCGATGCTCCTCGGACGCGGCGCGCCCGACCATGGCCAGAATGACGCCGAAGCCGGTTCCGGCGACCCCGAAGCCTACCAGAATTTCCAGAAGCTGGTGCTGGCCCGGTTGCGTCGCGTAACTCGACAGCACCAGACCCAGCGCATATGTCAGGGCGCCCAGAATGATCGCCCGCCGGTCACCGAATTTCTCGGCAATCGCGCCGAATATCGGCTGCCCTATACCCCAGGCCAGGTTCTGCACTGCGATCGCCAGCGAGAAATCCGCCCGAAGCCAGCCGAACTCCTCGGCAATCGGTATCTGGAACACGCCGAAAGAGGCGCGGATGGCAAAGCCGGTCATCAGGATCAGCGAACCGGCGATCAGCACCGGCGTAAAGAACGGCGTGCGTTCCGAATTTGTCATCGTCCGAATCCTTAATCCGTTGCCGAGCCAAGTTCTAATTGTTATCAGCGACTCAAGTAAAATCATTCTTTTTGATGTCATGGGGCAAGGTTTTGTGAAGCCGGTCAAGCAATACGAGCAACTGGTCTCCGATGGGGTGATCAAGGACGACCCGGACCAGCGCATCGTTCTGGAAGCCCTCGAAAGGCTCTACGACCAGATCAAGGGCTACAGACCGAGATCGAAATGGCTGATGTCCGGCCTGTTCGGCGTCGTGCCCCCGCGCCCGAAAGGCCTGTATATCCATGGCGGGGTCGGGCGCGGCAAGTCGATGCTGATGGACCTGTTTTTCGACACCGCGCCGATCACTCCCAAACGCCGCGTGCATTTCCACGCCTTCATGCAAGAGGTCCACGACGGCATGCACGAGGCCCGCAAGTCCGGCGTCTCGGACGCGCTGAAGCCGGTGGCCGAGGATATCGTGAAATCCGCCAGCCTGCTGTGCTTCGACGAGATGCAGATCAGCGATATTACCGACGCCATGATCGTCGGACGGTTGTTCCAGTACCTGTTCGACGCCGGCGTCGTCATCGTCACCACCTCGAACAGGCATCCCGACGAGTTGTACAAGGACGGGTTGAACCGCGCCCTGTTCCTGCCGTTCATCGACCTGATCAAGGAACGGCTGGAACTGCACAGTCTGGACAGCGACACCGATCACCGGCAGGGGCGGCTCGAAGACCGGCAATTGTATTTCGCACCGCTGAGCAACGCGACCGAGGACCGGATCGACGCCCTCTGGCATGAACTCTCGGGCGGCGATGCAAAGCCCCTGATCCTGCGCCGCAAGGGCCGCAACATCGTTCTGCCGCTGTTCCGGAACGGCGTGGCCCGCGCCAGTTTCGCCGACCTTTGCGACACCGCGCTCGGGCCGGGCGATTATCTGGAGATCGCGCGCGCCGTGCGGGTGCTGGTGCTGACCGATATTCCGAAACTGTCGCGGGCGCGCAGCAACGAGGCCAAGCGTTTCGTGACGCTGGTAGATGCGCTCTACGAGGCAGGCGTCCAGCTTGTGGCCAGCGCGGCAGCCCAACCGGAACAGCTCTATACCGAGGGTTCCGGCGCCTTCGAGTTCGAACGCACCGCCAGCCGTTTGCGCGAAATGCAGAGCGCCGACTGGGGCCGCGACTAGATGGCGATCCGTGTTGTCACGCGATAAAAATACCGGTGGCAAAACCTTTTCTTCCTGCAGAAACCGCCCTAGAGGGTAGGCGACCTACGATTCAATGCCTTGATAAGGACATATCATGCCAAACACTTTCATTTCCGACTTTGCCACCCGTATACGCGCGAGCTCCAATGTTCCCAACTTTCCCGGGCTGACATTGGGTCAGGCGCGGATAGAGGTCCTCTCCGGTCTCACGGTTGCTCTGGCACTGGTGCCCGAGGCGGTCGCCTTTGCCTTCGTCGCCGGCGTTGACCCGCTGGTCGGACTTTATGCGGCGTTTATCGTCGGGCTGATCACGGCCGCAATCGGCGGATGTCCGGGCATGATCTCGGGTGCGACCGGCGCGCTGGCGGTGGTCATGGTGTCTCTGGTCGCAGTGCACGGCGTCGAGTACCTGTTCGCGACGGTGGTCCTGATGGGGGTCGTGCAGGTAGTGGCCGGCATCTTCCGGCTCGGCAAATTCATGCGTATGGTGCCGCATCCGGTCATGCTGGGCTTTGTCAACGGCCTGGCAATCGTGATCCTGCTGGCGCAGATGGAACAGTTCCGGGTAGTCGACAAGACAGGGGAGCATGTCTGGATGACCGGCTCTATGCTACTGATCACCCTAGCTCTGGTCGCCGCGACCATGGCGCTGATCTGGGTCACACCCAAGGTCACGCGACTGGTTCCCGCGCCGTTGGCCGCCATCGGCATCATAACGCTTCTGGTGATCGCCATCGGCCTTCCGGTGCCCAGCGTCGGCGATCTGGCCAGCGTCAGCGGCGGCTTGCCGCAGTTCCACATCCCGATGGTGCCGCTGACGCTGGAAACCTTGATGATCATCTTCCCCTATGCCGTCATTCTGGCCGCGATCGGCCTGATCGAGAGCCTGCTGACCTTGAACCTCGTGGGCGAGATCACCGGCGTCCGCGGCAAGGCCGGCAAAGAAATCTATGCCCAGGGCACCGCCAATATCGTCACCGGATTTTTCGGCGGCATGGGCGGTTGCGCAATGATCGGCCAGTCGATGATCAACGTGAATTCTGGCGGTCGCACACGGCTGGCCGGCATCGCTGCGGCGCTGTTCCTGCTGGCTTTCATCCTGTTCGCCAGCGGCGTCATCGAACTGATCCCGCTGGCGGCCCTGGTCGGCGTCATGTTCATGGTGGTGATCGGCACTTTCGCCTGGAATTCCATCAAGCTGATGCGGCGCATCCCGAAATCCGACAGCCTGGTCATCCTGCTTGTGACCGGCGTGACAGTGGTCGAGGATCTGGCGGTCGCCGTGGTGGTGGGCGTCATTATCTCAGCTCTGGTCTACGCCTGGAATGCGGCAGCGCAGATCCAGGCCAGACCGCGTCCCTCGGTCACGGAAAAGGGCGCGCTGGTCTATGACATCCGCGGGCCGCTGTTCTTCGGTTCCGCCCAGCGGTTCCAGCAGATGTTCAATCCGGAAACCGACCCCGATGTGGTGATCCTCGATTTCGACCAGTCCCGCGTGGTGGACCAAAGCGCGCTTCAGGCCATCGAAGCGGTGGCGGAAAAATACGACGTAGCTGGCAAGACCCTGCGCCTGCGGCACCTGTCGCGCGACTGTCATACGCTGCTGAGCAAGGCCGGCCAGTTGATGGTGGATTCCGACGACGATCCGCATTACGCCATCGCCGTCGATTACGATATTCGTCTGGGCCGTATCGGCGGGCACTGAGCCCGCCGCGCCGTCTATTTCAGGCGCTGCAAAAGACGCAGGGACGGATATCCGTCGGGGATCACGCCGATGGCGCGTTGATAGCGCCGCACCGCCTCGATCGTGTTCGGCCCGATGACCCCGTCCACGCCCTGCGTCGAGAAACCCTTGGCCGTCAGCTTGTGCTGCAGTTCCATTCGTTCGGCCCGCAACAACCCGCGGTCGCCGCGCGGCCACTCGGCCCGGATCGGCCCGGCGCCGAAGATGCGGTCGCCCAGATGGCCGACGGCCATGGCATAGGAATTGGCGTTGTTGTAGCGCTTGATGACAAAGAAATTCCTGAACACGGCGAAGGCCGGCCCGTTGGCCCCGGCCGGCAGCAGGATCGCGGCGTCGCCGTAATTCGGCAGCGCGCCGCCTTCGATCAGCCGAACACCCAGCGCGTTCCAGTCGCGCACCGGCTTCTTGATCTTCAGGTCGGCGGCGGCATAGTTGAACCCGGCGGGTATACGGATTTCGACGCCCCAGGGCTGGCCCTTCTGCCAGCCGAATTCCTTCAGGTAGTTCGCCGTCGAGGCCAGCGCGTCGCGCGGATCGTCGCGGTTCCAGACATCGCGCCGCCCGTCACCGTCGAAATCCTGCGCATAGGCCTGATAGCTGGTGGGGATGAACTGCGTATGCCCCATCGCGCCCGCCCAGGACCCGGCCATCCGGTCCGGCGTGATGTCGCCGCGCTGGATGATCTTCAACGCCTCGATCAGCTGCTCCTTGGCGAATTTCTCGCGCCGGCCCTCGTAGGCCAGCGTCGCCAGCGCCTCGATGATATTGTCGGTGCCCATGTATTCGCCATAGGCGCTTTCCAGCCCCCAGATCGCCACGAAGGCGCGTGCATCCACATCGTAACGCTGTTCGATCTGCGCCAGATGACGGCGCAAATCGTTGACCTTCGCGCGGCCGTTGGCGATGCGCGTGTCCGACACCGCGCTGTCGAGGTATTCCCAAAGCTGCTTGGTGAATTCGGATTGCGAGCGGTCGCGCTCGATCACCTTGCGGTTCAGTTGCGCGCCGCGAAAGGCCGCGTCGAAGGTTCGGGCCGATACGCCGCGCGACAGCGCCTCGGAGCGAAAGCCGCTGATCCAGCGTTCGAAGCCCGACTGGCTCTGTGCGACCTGCAAATATCCGGAGTCCTGTGTCATTGCCGCGCGCTCCTGTACTGCCACCGGTTCCGCTGCGGCACTGCCCTGTGCCACAAAGCAACCGACGCAGAGCATTGCGGCCCGTTGTACGATCTTTTTCATTATGCTTCCTGCCCGAAAATTATTGTTTTGCAGGAATTTTAGCGAAAAACCGTCGATCTGACAAAAGAAAAAACCGGCGCAAGCGAAATCTGCGCGCGACTGTGCCTAAGCCTGCCGCTTGCGGCGCTTATGCTTGGCTGCCTTGCCGATCTTGCGGCCCTGCGCAGGTTTCGCGCGCGACGTGCCCTTGGGCATCGGCTTGCCGTCCAGTTCCAGCAGTTCCAGCGTCAGGCCGCCGGTGATCGGCTCGGCCTCTGCCAGCCGCACCAGCGCCGGCATGCCGACGGCGATCGTCCGGCCGCTGTCGTCACCCCTGAGCGTGCCGTCCTTTTCGTTGTAGCGCCAGTATTCGCGCCCCAGGTTCGACAGCAGGATGATCCCGTCCGCGCCGGTTTCATCCAGCTTCACGAACAGGCCGAAACGGGCGATGCCGGACACGCGCCCGGTGAACTCGCTGCCGACCCGCTCGGCGAGGAACGCCGCCAGATAGCGGTCGGTGGTGTCGCGCTCGGCCAGCATGGAGCGGCGCTCCGTCAGGCTGATCCAGTCGCCGGTATCGGCAAGCCGCTCGATTTCCTGCGGCGATAGCCCGTCGTCGCCCCACCTATGCGCGCTGATCAGAGCGCGGTGCACGATCAGGTCGGAATAACGTCGGATCGGAGAGGTGAAATGCGCGTATTTGCGCAGGTTCAAACCGAAGTGGCCGAGGTTCACCGGCGCGTAATAGGCTTGCATCATCGAGCGCAGAACCGACATGTTGATGACTTCCGCATCCTCGGTTCCCGCCGCCGCCTTCAGCAGCTTGTTCAGGTGCTGGGTGTGCAGGACCTGCCCCTTGGCCATGGTCAGGCCGGCGGCGTCCGCGACCTCGCGCAGGACATCCAGCTTTTCGGGGGATGGCTCCTCGTGCACGCGGTACATCAGCGGGCTGCGTTTCGCCTCCAGCGTTTCGGCGGCGCAGACATTGGCCGTGACCATGAACTCCTCGACCAGCTTGTGCGCGTCGAACCGCTCGCGGTAATCGACGGACAGAACCTTGCCCTCTTCCGACAGGACGATGCGGCGTTCCGGCAGTTCAAGGTCCAGAGGCTGCCGCTC
>JBFIHV010000099.1:0-8214 GCA_041601595.1 Amylibacter sp.
ATAGATCGTGAACCCGATCGCCGAGGCGCCGATCCGCAGCGCGTCGTCGACGGACGCGGTGATCGCCTGATCGTAGGGGACCGATGCCGGCACCAGCGAGTTCGAGGAGTTCGCCTTCAGGATCATCGGGATCTGCCCCGCGTACTGGTCGGCGCCTGCCTCCAGCATGCCCAGCGGCGCCGCATAAGCGTTCAGGCCGGCGTCCAGCGCCAGCTGGAAGTGGTACAGCGGATCGTAGGCCGCCGGATTAGGCGCGAAGCTGCGGGCGGGTCCATGCTCGAAACCCTGATCGACAGGCAGGATGATCATCTTGCCGGTGCCGCCGAGTTTCCCCTGCATCAGTATACGGCACAGGTTGCCCTTGACGCCGGGATTGTCGGTTCCGTAGTTCGACAGTATTTTCTTGACCGCCACGGTGGCTTTCATGTCAGTGACCTTTCTCTGAGGTTTCGAGTGCGGCGACGCCCGGCAATGTCTTGCCTTCCAGCCATTCCAGGAATGCGCCGCCCGCTGTTGAGATATATGTGAATTTTTCGGCCGCGCCGCTCTTGTTCAGCGCCGCCACGGTATCGCCGCCGCCGGCCACCGACAGCAGCTTGCCCGCGGCGCTCAGGCCGGCGGCATGGGTCGCGGCCGCATCCGTCGCGGCGTTGAAGGGCGGAATTTCGAACGCGCCCAGCGGCCCGTTCCAGACCAGCGTTTTCGCATTGTCGAACACGTCCCTGATCCGCGCCACGCTTTCGGGGCCCGCGTCGAGGATCATGGCGTCCGCCGCTACCGCGTCGATGCCCACCACCTGCGCCTCTGCACCGGCCTTGAATTCCTTCGCCGTGACCACGTCAGTCGGCAGGATCAGCTCGCAGCCCGCCGCCTTGGCCCGCGCCACGATCCCGCGCGCGGTCTCGGCCAGATCGTGCTCGCAGAGCGATTTTCCCACGTCGTAACCGTCGGCCGCCAGAAACGTGTTGGCCATGCCGCCGCCGATTATGATCTTGTCCACCTTGGGGATCAGGTTGCCCAGCAGGTCGAGCTTGGTCGAGACCTTCGCGCCGCCGATGACCGCGACCACGGGGTGCTCCGGTTTGGACAGCGCCTTTTCCAGCGCCTGCAACTCGGCCTGCATCAGGCGTCCGGCGCAGGACGGCAGGCGGGTCGCGACGCCGGTGGTCGAGGCATGCGCCCTGTGCGCCGCCGAGAACGCGTCGTTGCAGAAGACGTCACCCAAGGCCGCCAGCTGGTCGATGAAGGCGGGATCGTTGGATTCCTCACCCGGATTGAACCGCACGTTCTCCAGCAGCAGGACATCGCCGTCGGCCATCCCCGCGACATAGTCGGCGTTGGTCCTGCCCGCGGTCTCGTCGGCAAAGATGACCTTCTGCCCCAGCGCCGCTTCCAGCGCGGGAACCGTCACCCTCAGGCTCATCTCAGGCACGATCCTGCCCTTGGGGCGGCCGAAATGCGCCATCAGGATGGGTTTGCCGCCCTTGGCCAGAATATCCCGGATCGTGGGTGCGATGCGGTCGATGCGCGTGGTGTCCGTGACCCTGCCGTCCTCGACCGGTACGTTGATGTCCACCCGCGTCAGAACGCGTTTGCCCCTCAGGTCCAACTGATCGAGATTTTTCCAGCTCATGGTGCGCCTCCGTCCGGGCCGATTGCAGCAGATAACTCCCGATACGGGAACCGACAGGTCGAATGACCTGCCGTCAAATTATACAGCAATCGCGACGAGGGAAAGGCTCTAATATTACAGATGCTTGCCCATTTCGACGGCCGTATCCGCCATCCGGCAGGAAAAGCCCCACTCGTTGTCGTACCAGCCCAGAACGCGGACCAGAGTGCCGCCCATGACGGTGGTTTGCAGCGATGCGAAGTTGCAGGAATGGCTGTCGTGGTTGTAGTCGATGGAAACCGTCGGCTCGGTGCCGTAGTCGATAATGCCCTTCATCCCACCTTCGGCAGCCTTTTTCACCGCCGAATTGATCTCTTCGACGGTCGTGTTGCGCATCGGGATGAATTTCAGATCGATGGCCGAGACATTCGGCGTCGGAACGCGGATCGCGGACCCGTCGAGGCGGCCTTCCAGTTCCGGCATCACCAGCCCGACGGCCTTGGCGGCACCCGTGGTGGTCGGGATCATCGACACGGCGGCGGCGCGGGCGCGATACAGGTCGCTGTGGCGGCGGTCCAGCGTCGGCTGGTCGCCGGTATAGGCGTGGATCGTGGTCATGAAGCCCTTTTCGATGCCGATCGCCTCGTGCAGAACCTTGGCCAGCGGCGCCAGGCAGTTCGTGGTGCAGGACGCGTTCGACACCACCACGTCGCGCTCGTCCAGAACATCGTGGTTCACGCCATAAACGATGGTCTTGTCGGCATTGGTCGCGGGGGCCGAAATAAGAACCCGTTTCGCGCCGCGCGTCAGGTGAACCGCCGCCTTGTCGCGGTGGTTGAAATTGCCGGTGCATTCCATCACCAGGTCGATGCCTTCCCAGTCAAGTTCCTGCGGATCGCGCGTCGAAAAGATCCGCATCGGACCCTGGCCGACATCCATCGTGTCGCCCTCGACGGTGATCTTGCCTTTGAAGCGGCCATGCACGCTGTCGAATTTCAGCAGATGCGCATTCGTCTCGATCGGGCCGGTCGCGTTGATGGCGACGACCTCGATATCCGTGCGGCCGGACTCGATGATGTGGGACAGGGTGCTGCGGCCGATGCGGCCGAATCCGTTGATGGCGACTTTCAATGTCATTGGTACTCTCCGTCTGGTCCGCGTCTGTCTGGAATGCCAAGGCATACTACGGAATCTGACGTCCGAATACTGTCGGTTTCATATTATTGAAAGCGAAACGCCCGGATATCTCCATCCGGGCGTCAATATGGCGCAAAATGTTATCGCTAAAGTAGGTTACGCACCTTTTCCGCGACGTTTTCAGCCGTGATTCCGAACTTCTCGTACAGCACTTCGGCAGGGGCCGAGGCGCCGAATGATTCCATTCCGACGAAGTCCGCCTTCTTCCAGTTGCCGCGTTCACCGCACAGCCATTTGTCCCAGCCGGTGCGGCAGGCCGCCTCGACCCCGACGCGGACTGGACCGGCGGGCAGCACGCGCTTGCGATAGGCCTCGCTCTGTTGCTCGAACAGCTCCCAGCACGGCATGGAGACGACGCGCGTGCCGATGCCCTCGGCTTCGAGGATGTCTTTCGCCTTCAGCGCGATCTCCACCTCGGAACCGGTCGCCAGCAGGATCGCCTGCCGCTTGCCGTTGGCTTCGGCCAGAACATAGGCGCCCTGCGCCGTCAGGTTCTTCATCGTGTGCCTGGTGCGCACGGTCGGCAGGCCCTGACGTGTCAGCGACAGCACGGCCGGTGTCTTGGTCGATGTCACGGCCAGTTCCCAGGCCTCCGCCGTTTCCACCGCGTCCGCAGGGCGGAAGACGTTGGTGTTGGGCGTCGCGCGGGAAATCGCCAGATGCTCGACCGGCTGGTGCGTCGGGCCGTCCTCGCCAAGGCCGATACTGTCGTGGGTCATCACGAAAACCGTCGGGATTTCCATCAGCGCGGCCAGCCGCATCGCGGGGCGCGCATAGTCGGTAAAGCACATGAACGTCCCGCCATAGGGGCGCACGCCGCCATGCAGGGCCATGCCGTTCATCGCGGCGGCCATGCCGTGCTCGCGGACACCGTAATAGACGTGGCGCCCCTTGCGGTTGTCGGCGTCGAACGTGCCCAGCCCCTTGGTCAGCGTGTTGTTGGAACCGGTCAGGTCGGCGGACCCGCCGATGGTTTCCGTCATCACCGGGTTGATCACTTCCAGCGCCATTTGCGAGGCGTTGCGCGTCGCGACCTTGGGCAAATCGGTTGAAACCTGTTTCTTCAGCTTGCGGATCACCGAGTTCAGACGTTTCGAGGGGGCTCCGGACAGGACCCGCTCGAATTCCGCCCGACGCGATGCCGACAGACCTGCAAGGGCTGCCTCCCACGATGCCCGCGCCGCCGCGCCGCGCGACCCGATCTTTTCCCACGCCGATTTGATGTCGGCGGGAATTTCGTAAGGCGCGTAGGGCCAGTCATAGAACTCGCGCATCTGCGCGATCTGCTTGTCCTTGATGTTGTAGCCATGGCCACCCGCCGTCGCCTCGACGCCGTCTACGCCCAGCGCGATCAGCGTCTTGCAGGCGATCATCGAGGGCAGGGGGCTCTTCTTCGCCGCGACAATCGCCGCGTCGATCGCATCCGGATCGTGGCCGTTGCAGGAAATCACATGCCAGCCCGCGGCCTCGAACCGCGCTCGCTGGTCGGACACGTCGGACAGGTCCAGCGTGCCGTCGATGGACACGTTGTTGTCGTCCCAGAACACGATCAGCTTGCCGAGCTTTTGCTTGGCGGCCAGTCCGATGGCCTCGTGGCTGATGCCCTCCATCAGGCAGCCGTCACCGGCGATCACATAGGTGTAATGGTCGACCACCGATTTGCCGAACCGCGCCGCCATCGACTGTTCCGCCATGGCGAAGCCGACGGAATTGGCGATGCCCTGGCCCAGCGGCCCGGTGGTCGTTTCGACGCCCTTGGCGTGGCCGTATTCCGGATGGCCCGCCGTGATCGCGCCCCATTGGCGGAAGTTGCGGATCTGGTCCATGGTCATGTCTTCGTAGCCGGTCAGGTGCAGCAGCGAATACAGCAGCATCGACCCGTGGCCCGCCGACAGGATGAACCGGTCGCGGTCCGCCCAGTCCGGCGCCTTGGCGTCGAACTTCAGGTGTTTTTCGAACAGAACCGTTGCCACGTCGGCCATGCCGATGGGCATGCCCTGGTGGCCGGAACGGGCCGCGTGCACCGCATCGGCTGACAAAATGCGGATCGCCGCCGCTTTTTTCCAATGATCGGGGTGTTTTGCCTTGATTTCCGAAATGTCCACGAAACCGTCCTTTTTATAGAGATTTTCCCAGTTTTTCCGCCTCTCTGATACCAGTGTTCGGGCCACGGTCAAGCAGATGTAAGCCTGTATCTGAGAAAACCTGCGCAATGAATTGTTTTTCCGAGGAATAATTTCGTAAACTGTTCGAAAGCGACGATTCGGACAGATCAGAATTGGTTATTTACGATGCATGATATTTCAAAACTCGAAGAACGCGGTCAGACGGCGCTGGAATTGATAAGCGCCGCGATGAGCGGATTTGACGCTGGCGGGCAGGGCGGCGGTGACGACCGGTCGGCGGACCTGGCGGAACGCGACGCCAGAATTGAACAGATGGCGCAGGAACTCGAAGACCTGCGCGCGAAACTGGCCGAGGGCGAGGAACAGCGCAAGATGATCGAGAGCCGGCGCAAGCACGACCTTGCGGAACTGGACGAGATCATCGAACAGCTCGAACCTCTGATTCAGGGAAGGATGTAATATGCCCGAAGTAACGATAGTCATCGGCGGCCGGAATTTCGAGGTAGCCTGCCGCGAGGGCGAAGAGCATTTCCTGGCCTCCGCCGCCGCCATGCTGGACGAAGAGGCCCGCACCCTGCAGGACAGCATAGGCCGCGTGCCCGAAAGCAAGATGCTGCTGATGGCCGGCCTGATGCTGGCCGACAAGACCGCGGCGCTGGAAGAGCAGGTCTCGGCCAGCGGCTCCACCGAAGAAGTCAGGCCGACGCGCAACCTGTCCGGCGGGGCCGACGACGGCGAATTGCTGAAACTCAAGGCCGAGATCGCGCAGCTCAAGGCGTCTCTGGCCGAAGCCGAGGCCGGACTGGCCCAGGCGGCTGCGGAACTGTCCGAAAGAGAGGCCGCCGTCAGCGCGGCCAAGAAAGTCGCGGCAGAGGCGTCCGACGCCCGCGACGCCGCCTTCGCGGCGCTCAACCGGATGGTGGAAAGCGTTGAAACCGCCGCCCAGAACATAAGAAAGGCCGGGTGACCCCGGCCTCCGTTGTCTGCGATAATCGCGTTATATCAGGTATTTGACTCGCGGATTTTATCCGCGGCCTCTTTGTTGAAGGCAACGCCGCTGGCTTCGAACAATGTATCCAGCTCGCCCGACAGGGTCATCTCGGTGATGATGTCGCAACCGCCGACAAACTCGCCCTTCACATAGAGCTGCGGGATCGTCGGCCAGTCCGAAAAATCCTTGATGCCCTGACGGATGGCGTCATCCGCCAGCACATCCACGTCCTTGTAGGCCACGCCCATGTAGTTCAGCACGCCTGCGACACGGGACGAAAACCCGCATTGCGGCATGGTGGCGGTGCCTTTCATGAACAGCACGACATCGTTGCCGTCCACGGTTTCCTTGATCTGCGTTTTTGCGTCGGTCATTGTCTGATCCTATTCCGGTGCTTTTGTCGTCAGGGCCAGCGCGTGCAACTCGCCGCTGGGCCCGTCCATTTTACCCTTGAGTGCGGCATAAACCAAGCGCTGTTGCTGTACGCGGTTCATGCCCTTGAATTCTTCCGCCACCACTTCGGCGGCAAAGTGGTTTCCGTCGCCCGCCAGATCGGTGATCGTGACCTTTGCGGTCGGGAAAGCCTCTTGTATCAGGTGCTCTATGTCTTTGGCTTCCATCGCCATGAATTGTTCTCCTTGGTCTTTCGCTACATGTAGGAACCAAAGCCCCTGTGGGCAAGGCTCGGTTCAGTCTACAATGCCCGGCAGTCCGGTTTCATAGGCCTGCCGCAGGTCGTCCAGCGACACGCGCACCTTGCCAAGCTCGACGATCCCGCCCTGAACCCGCCCGACATTCTGCGCGGTGACGCCGGCGCTTTCGGCCATGGCGATGATCATGCTGGCCTCTTTCGTGGCCAGCAGATAGCGCCCCTGATCCTCGCCGAAGAACCAGCCGGTGTCGCCGCCCGCGACCGCGATGCCGACGTTTCCGGCCAGCGCCATATCGGCCACGGCCAGCGCAAGGCCGCCGTCGCTCAGGTCATGCGCGGCGCTCAGGAAACCGGCCGCCTTGGCGGAGCGGACCAGTTCGCCCGCGCGGCGTTCGGCCTTCAGGTCGACCGGCGGCGCGTCGCCTTCCTCGCGGCCGAACAGCTCCGCCATCAGGGCGGACTGTCCGAGGTGGCCGTTGTTGTCGCCGATCAGGACCAGCGCGTCGCCGGCCTCGGGCGCCATGGGGATCAGCTCGTCCAGCGAGGACAGCAGGCCGACCGCGCCGATTGTCGGCGTGGGCAGGATGCCGACGCCGTCGGTTTCGTTGTACAGGCTGACGTTGCCCGACACGATCGGCATGTCCAGCGCCGAACAGGCCTCTCCGATGCCCTGGATGCAGCCGACAAGCTGGCCCATGATCTCGGGCTTTTCCGGATTGCCGAAGTTCAGATTGTCCGTTGTCGCCAATGGCCTGGCGCCGGTCGCGCAGAGGTTGCGGTAAGCCTCGGCCACCGCCTGCTTGCCGCCCTCGACCGGATTGGCCTTGCAGTAGCGCGGCGTGACGTCGGATGTGAAGGCCAGCGCCTTGCCGGTCCCGTGCACCCGCACGACGCCGGCGTCCGATCCGGGACGGACCACGGTATCGGCCATCACCATGTGGTCGTATTGCTCGTAAACCCATTTGCGCGAGCTGTAATTCGGGCTGCCGACCAGTTTCAGCAATGCCTCTGCCGGATCGACCTCCGGCACGCCGGTCAGTGGTTTCGCGGCAGGCGTCGGAACCCATGGCCGGTCGTATTCCGGCGCCGTGCCCGACAGGGCTTTCAGCGGCAGGTCGGCCTTGACCTCGTTGTTGTACATGATCAGGAACCGGTCTTCGGCGATGGTCTCGCCGACGATCGCGAAATCCAGATCCCACTTGTCGAACACCGCCTTGGCCTCGGCCTCTTTTTCGGGCCGCAGCACCATCAGCATGCGCTCCTGGCTTTCCGACAGCATCATCTCATAGGCGCTCATGTTCTGCTCGCGGACGGGAACGTCCTCGAGGTTCAGCCGCACGCCCAGATTGCCCTTGTCGCCCATCTCCACCGCCGAGCAGGTCAGCCCGGCGGCCCCCATGTCCTGGATCGAGATCACGGCGCCGGTCTGCATCAGCTCCAGCGTCGCCTCCATCAGGCGTTTTTCGGTGAACGGGTCGCCGACCTGCACCGTCGGGCGCTTTTCTTCGATCGTATCGTCGAACTCGGCAGAGGCCATCGTCGCCCCGCCAACCCCGTCGCGGCCGGTTTTCGCGCCCAGATAGACCACCGGCATGCCGACGCCGCTGGCGGCGGAATAGAAAATGCTGTCGGTGTC
>JBFIHV010000100.1:0-8114 GCA_041601595.1 Amylibacter sp.
CACCCTGATGTTCAGCATATGGGCCGCGATCACCACCACCGTGTTCATCGAGTATCGCGACTACACCGACAAGCTCGAGAAATTCATCGAATAGCCACCACGCCCGATTCCGGCCGCGTGCCCGTTATGCGTTATTGAACTCGCCACGGGCTTGCCCCATAAGCGGAGGAGGATTTCAACGATTTTGCGGGTTCAGGAAATATGGCGCATATTCTGGTTTTCGGGAATGAAAAGGGCGGCACCGGCAAGTCGACGACGGCGATGCACGTCACGACCGCGCTGGCCAGAATGGGCCATTCCGTGGCCGTGATGGATCTGGACCTGCGTCAACGCTCGCTGGCCCGCTATCTCGAGAACCGCCTCGCCTTTGCCCGGAAATCGGAAACGCCTCTGCCAATGGCCACTTATGTTCCGTTGAACCCGCCGGAACACTATGGCCTGCCAGAGGGCGACGACGCCGCATTGCGCGCCTTCCAGGACGCGCTGGTCTCTTTCGACAGTCAGGCCGAGTTCCTGGTTGTCGACTGCCCCGGCGCGCATACCTACCTGAGCGAGATGGCGCACGCCATGGCCGACACGCTGATCACGCCGATGAACGACAGCTTTGTCGACTTCGACCTGCTGGCGCGGATCAATCCCGACACGGATGCGGTTATCGGGCCGTCGATCTATTCCGAAATGGTCTGGGGCGCCCGCAAGGCCCGCGCCGAAAGCGGATCGAAACCCATCGACTGGATCGTGACCCGGAACCGGATCGGGGCGCAGAACATGGTCAACAAGCGCAAGGTCGGTTCCGCGCTGAACGACCTGTCTCGGCGCATCGGGTTCCGCCTCATACCGGGGTTTTCCGACCGTGTGATATTTCGCGAACTTTTCACGCAGGGCCTGACCCTTCTGGACCTGAAGGACGCCGGGGCGCAGAAGTTGAACATTTCGAACATCGCGGCCCGTCAGGAACTGCGCGATCTGGTCGCTTCATTGAAGCTTCCGAACGTCAAGGTGAATTTCTAGCGATAATGCGCGGACCAAGCCGGGACAGGCGGTTCGTTCAACTGCCCGGCCCGATGGGAACACATGCCTCGTTGCGCGCGATCAGCCGGACGCAGGCCTTTGTCGCGTCCGTCTGGGACAGGCCGACGAAGCGGGCGCGGTAGAACCTCTCGCCCTGCACAATGTCGGAATCGATCTGGCGCAGGGCTCCGTCCAGCGCCCGCAGGTCGGACAGGGCCGTCCTGAGCAGTTGCTTTTCAGCCTGATAGCGGGTGCGATAGGCCCCGACCTGCACCGACCATTTGCGCGGGTCGTCCGTGTCCCGCACGATGACGCGGGGCTCTGACGGTTCGGTCTCGGACGCGGCGGCCTCGGCCGGCGCGGACTGGATCGACGCCAGTATCGCGGCCTCGGTCTTGTCGGTCGCGGGCAAGGCCACGGGAATGAGTTGCTCCTGCACGGCGCGGGCGACCTGCGTCGGCTCCACCACTTTCGCCGGTGCCGCCTTGGCGTCGGCCTTGTCCGGCTCCACGATCACTGTCTGGTTGCCGTTGTCCCGCACGGCGGCGAAAACCGCGCTGTCGATCGCATTCTGGTCCACGCCCGCCATCATGACCGGAACGCCCAGACCTTCGGGCCGGCGTTTCGGGACCAGGCTGCGGGCAACGGCGCGCGGCGCGCTGATGGTCACGGCATCCGAAGACCCGAGGCTGGCGACGGCAAGCGGCGGCGGTTTCTGAACGGCCACCCGCGAAGGCGCGCGCTTGAACCCCATATCCAGCAGTTCCGCCACGCGCGAATTACGCGCCGCGGTCGAGCGTTCGCCGAATACGGTGGCTATGATGCGCTTTCCGCCACGCTCGGCGGACGCCACGAGGTTGAAACCCGCCGCGTTGGTATAGCCGGTCTTGATCCCGTCGGCACCCTTGTAAGCCGCCAGAAACCGGCGGTTGGTGTTGTTGACATTCTTGACCCCCGCATCCGCGGTCCGTCGGGAAAACAGGTTGTAGTAATCGGGAAAATCATAAAACAGCCGCCGTCCCAGCACCGTCATATCGCGCGCGGTCGACAGGTGGCCCGAGGCGGTCAGCCCGTTGGCATTCTTGAAGGTCGTCCGCGTCATGCCCATCTGCAGGGCGGTCGCGGTCATGCGTTTGGCAAAGGCGCTCTCGCTGCCGGCCAGCGCCTCGCCGATCGCGGTGGCCGCATCGTTGGCGGATTTCACCGCCGCGGCGCGGATCAGGTAGCGGAACCTGATTTTCTGACCCGTGCGCAATCCGAGTTTCGACGGCGGCTCCGAAGCGGCATTTCTGGAAATCGTCACGACCTTATCTGGACTGATCTGTCCCGATTCGATGGCCTGAAACGCCAGATAAAGCGTCATCATCTTGGTCAGAGAGGCCGGATGCAGGCGGGTATCGGCATTGCGCGAATGCAGGACTTCACCGGTCCGGGCATCGATCACAAACGCGGCATAGGGCGCAGCCAGAGCAGCGCCTGCTAGAATCATAAATATACTGGCAAATAATGCCCCAAGAACTGCCCGTATGCGCACCGGTTTCTCCGACGTCTGCTGTAATCTTGCCTCTTGCCGCATGTTTCGCGGCTTATTTTTATATCCAACCACGATAACACGGCGCGATTCTACAGAAAACCTTTTATTTTCAGTCACAAAACAGGTGCTTAAAGAACAACACACCACCAAATCTTGTGGCATTGTGGAGTTTCGGCACAACAAGTAGTGCCGACTCGTGCCCGTTTCAGCGAATTTACGCTGCCCGACCGGTTTTCATCAATTTGATTTAACCGCTCTTTTCTGTTTCAAGGGGCGCAGTATATAATAATAAACTTCCGAACAGTTGGAACAGGCAAAAATGTTGGAAATACTGGCAAGCAACGATCGTCCGGACGACAAGACCGATGGCGCCGTTGTCACCAAAACCAAGCCGAAAACGGCGAAGCCGCCTCTCTACAAGGTGCTGCTGCTGAATGACGACTATACGCCGATGGAGTTTGTCACCCACATCCTGCAGCGGTTCTTCGGCATCAACGCGGAACTGGCGCATCAGATCATGCTGACCGTCCATATCAAGGGTGTGGCGGTCGTTGGCGTGTTCTCGCACGAGGTCGCGGAAACGAAGGTGACGCAGGTCATGGATTATGCCCGCCGGCATCAGCATCCGCTGCAATGCACCATGGAAAAAGAATAATCGACCTTGTCGGGACAGGCCCTCTCATGACGCGAAACGAACGTTTGTCGCTGCCTTTTGATCAGGGCCTGCTCGATCCGCCCGGGGACGCGCCGGTCGTGGCCATTCGCGCCAATCCCGCCACGGTATACGAGCAGTTCGGATCCCTGCTCTGCGTTCAGGGCTTCAAGCCGGTGCACGATGCGCTGCAACATCACGGGTTTCCGGTCTCCGCCGACGTGCCCCAGGGACAGAGCGCGGCGCTGGTGATTGTCGAACTGACCCGCTCCAAGGCCGAGACACTGGCCAATATCGCCACCGGCTACGGCCTGCTGGAACCCGGCGGCATTCTGGTGGTGGACGGCGTGAAAACCGACGGGATCGAAAGCGTCCTGAAGGCGGTCAAGAAGCTGCTGCCGGTCACAGGCACCCTGTCAAAGGCGCATGGCAAGGTATTCTGGCTTGCCAAGGCGCAGACCCCGCCGGAGTTTGCCGCCTGGGCCGCGGCCCTGGTCCCGGCCAGAAACACCGACGGTTTTTACACGGCGGCGGGCATGTTCAGCCCCGACGCGGCGGACCCCGGTTCCGCCCTGCTGGCCGGACAGATCGGCGGCAAGCTGAAGGGCAAGGGCTCGGATCTGGGTGCCGGCTGGGGTTGGCTCTCGCATCAGGCGCTGGAAAGCAATCCAGCGATCACCTCTCTGGCGCTTCACGAGGCGGAACACTCGGCGCTGGAATGCGCCCGCCGCAACGTCACAGACCCGCGCGCGCAGTTCCATTGGACCGATGTCTGCGCCCTCTCCGGCGCGTCGGACCACGACTTCATCCTGATGAATCCGCCGTTTCACCAGTCGCGCAAGGCTGAACCCGAACTGGGGCGGCAGTTCATCCAGACCGCGGCAAAACTGCTGCACGCCAAGGGCACGCTCTGGATGGTGGCGAACCGCCAACTGGCCTACGAGGCCACGCTGACCGCGACTTTCCAAACGTGGGAATATCTGGAAGAAAACCCAAGCTTCAAATGTATCAGGGCCTCGAAACCGAAACGCTGACCGCAAAAAACTCGCAGCTGCGATCGCTTTCGCATACCGTGGCCGGACGGAGAATCACCGAGAGGACAGACATGTCATTCGAACTCAAAGGGAAGACCGCGATCGTAACGGGCGCGGCAAACGGCATCGGGCTGGCGATCGCCAAACACTTCGCCGATATCGGCGTCAATGTCATGATGGCCGATATGGACGAGGAAAAACTCGGCCAGGAAGCCGGGGAAATCGGCACGAACACCGTCAAGTACTTTGCCGGGGATTTGCGCCAGAAGCTGACGATCGCGAACCTTCTGTCCGCCACGATCGACTCCTTTGACCGCATCGACATCCTGGTGAACGCCTCGCGGCAGGTTCTGCCGTCGAATGCGCACGATCCCAAGCACGACGTGTTCGAGACATTGTTCAAGCAGAACGTGCTGGCGAACCTCCGGCTGACGCAGGCGATCGTCAAACGCATGATCCAGCAGGAAGAGGACAACGAGAACCCCGATCCCGCCAAGAGCATCGGCACTGTCGTGAACCTGAGTTCGATCGCCTCGGAACGCACCCATCCGGACCTGCTGGCCTATTCCGTCTGCTGCGCGGCGCTGAACCAGATGACGCGCTCTCTTGCGGTCAGCTTCGCCGGCGACCGTATCCGCGTCAATGCGGTTGCGATCGGATCGGCCAAAAGCGCCAATCTGGAAAGCGCGCTGGTGGACAATGACGAACTGCGCGAAGAGATGATCCGCGTAACGCCGCTGCACCGGATCGCCGAGGCCCGTGAAGTGGCCGAGGTCGTGCAGTTCCTCGCTTCCGACGGGTCGGGCTTTGTGACCGGCCAGATCGTCAATGTCGACGGCGGGCGGACCTTGGTCGACCCCATCAGCTCCGCCGTGCATTAGGCGCCGCGTATCTGGCTCTGCCACAAACAAAAAACCCCGGCCAATGACCGGGGCTTTGCTTTTTCCGGCGGGCCGGAAATCAATCGTTGTCGTCGTCGTCTTCGTCATCCTCGACGTTCGGCAGGTTGAACAGGCTGTCCGCGTCCAGTTGCCGCTTGTCCGATCTGGCAGGCTTTTCACCCAGCGAGAAATTCTCCAGCCCGGAAATCGACGACGGCATTTTGGTCTCGGTGTCCATTTCCAAGGACTGTTCCGTCGACACCAGCTTCGAGCGTTCCTCGTCGCTCATCAGAGAGCCTTCCTTGGCGCTCTTCTTGGCGGCTTTCTGAACGGCCGCATCCAGTTCCACCTGCTTGCACAGACCCAGCGCAACCGGATCGATCGGCTGGATGTTCGCGATGTTCCAGTGGGTCCGCTCGCGGATCGCCTGGATGGTCGGCTTGGTCGTGCCGACCAGTTTGGAAACCTGGCCGTCCGACAGTTCGGGATGGAACTTGACCAGCCACAGGATGGCGGCAGGACGGTCCTGACGCTTTGACAGCGGCGTATAACGCGGGCCGCGGCGCTTCTGTTCGCCTTCGGCGGCCGGGTTGTATTTAAGCTGCAGCTTGTAGGCCGGGTTCTTCTCGGCCTTGTCGATCTCCTGCTGGGTCAGCTGGTTGTTGGCGATCGGGTCGAAGCCCTTGATCCCCTGTGCGACTTCGCCATCGGCGATGCCGTTCACCTCGAGCTCGTGCAGTCCGCAGAAATCCGCGATCTGCTTGAAGCTGAGCGTTGTGTTGTCAACCAGCCAGACGGCCGTTGCCTTGGCCATAATTGGAAGCGCCATTGCATTATCCTCTCAAATACACTTCTCCCGATCCGAGAATCGGGTGTCAGCCGCTTTGGCTTGACGAATTTTCCGTTTCAGGGGGGGAATTCCCAGTCTATATAGGGGGGAATTACCAAAATGGGAAGAGCGAAATGAAGGTATTGGTCGCGGCGATCTTGCTGATATGCCCGCCGGCCTTTGCCGATGGCGAACCTGCCGGCGATTTCGACTATTACGTGCTTTCGCTCAGCTGGACGCCGAGCTGGTGCGCGGAAGAGGGCGATCGCCGCGATGCGGCGCAATGCGATGCCGGGCGCGGTTTCGGCTTTTCGCTGCACGGGTTATGCCCGCAATACGAAACCGGCTGGCCCGCCTATTGCCGAACGGCTGCCGAAGCGCCCTCGCGGGCTGAAACCGCGGCCATGGCGGACATCATGGGCAGCGGCGGCCTCGCCTGGCACCAGTGGCGCAAGCACGGCGTTTGCACCGGCCTGTCATCGGAGGCCTACTTCGATCTGGCCAGGCAGGCCTATGGCGCGGTGACACGGCCGGAGGTGCTGCGCCGGATCACAGGCACGCTGCGCATCGATCCGGCGGTCATCGAGTCCGCGTTTCTGGAGGCCAACACCGGCATGGAACCGGACCAGATAACGATCACCTGCAAATCCGGCAGGATTCAGGAGGCGCGGATCTGCCTGACCAGGGACCTCGGATTGCGCGACTGTGGCCCCGATGTCCTGCGAGACTGCACGATTCCCCGCGCCAAGTTCAGCGGTATCCGGTGATAAGGTCGCCGTCGCTTACCCGCAGGACAATCTTGCCGATGTGATCGCCCGATTCCATCCGCGCATGCGCAGCCGACGCATCTTTCAGCTCGAATACCTGATCCATCACCGGACCGATGCTGCCCGCATCCAGCAGCGGCCATATTTTTTTGCGCAGCGCCATGGCTATCCGCGCCTTGGCTAGGTCGCTCTGCGGGCGCAGGGTGGACCCCGATACGGTCAGCCGCCGCCGCATGACGCCATCGAAATTGACCCCGGCCTCGGCGCCGCCGAGCAGGGCGATGATCACCAGACGGCCGTCGTCGGCCAGCGCGCTCAGGTTGCGCGGGACGTAGCTGCCCGCCACCATATCGAGGATGACATCGACGCCGCGGCCGCCCGTTGCGGCCCGCACCTCTTCGACGAAGTCCTGCTCGCGATAGTTGACGGCCAATTCCGCGCCCAGTTCCGCGCAGGCCGCGCATTTTTCAGCCGACCCCGCCGTCGCGAAGACCCGCGCGCCAAAAGCCCGCGCCAGCTGGATCGCCGTTGTGCCGATGCCACTGCTGCCGCCATGCACCAGAAAGCTCTCGCCGGCTTGCAGCGTTCCGCGCAGAAACACGTTGGAATAGACTGTGAAGAAGGTTTCGCACAACGCCGCTGCGTGGACCATGTCCATGCCCTTTGGAACCGGCAGCACGTGATTCTGATGGGTCAGGCAGAACTCCGCATATCCGCCGCCCAGCAGTAGGGCGCAGACCGCATCGCCTGCCGACCACCTCGTGACGCCGGGTCCGACCGCCTCGATCCAGCCCGCGGCCTCCAGACCCGGCAGATCGCTGGCGCCCGGCGGCGGCGCGTATCGTCCGGCGCGCTGCAAGCAATCGGGCCGGTTGACGCCCGCTGCGGCCACGCGGATCAGGACCTGCCCGGCGGCGGGCACCGGAATTTCGCGCCTGCCTTCGATCAGGACATCCGGCCCTCCGGGGGTGCTGATCTCGATGACGCGCACGGTCTCAGGCCACTTCCTGCGCGGTGAACCGAGAATGGGCGAAATCCCAGTACAGGTTGCGGGCGCGCATGGTGACCGGGCACTCCGGCATGATCCGGTCCTCGAACCGCGCCACCGGCATCACCTTGGCGATATTGCCGGTGCAGAATATCTCGTCGGCCTTGGCGAAATCCTCGACCGTCAGCGACGTTTCCGTGACCTTCACACCATCTGCCCGAAGCAGCTTGATCACCCGCTGACGGTTCAGACCGTTGAGGAAGGTTCCGTTCGGCACCGGCGTCAGAACCTCGGCGTCGCGCACCAGAAACACGTTGGTGGAGGCGGTTTCCGCGACATGGTCGTCAATATCCAGCGACAGGGCATTGCTGAAGCCGCGCTTGCGCGCATCCGCCATGATCCGGCCGTTATGGGCATA
>JBFIHV010000101.1:0-8076 GCA_041601595.1 Amylibacter sp.
GGCATTCGCCGCGTGAGCGCCAGAAACGAGGCCTCGCCCCGCACGGTGCTGATGGTGCGGGATCATGTCCTGATCGCAGACGAGAAAGAGACCAACACCGGCCCGACGCCGCTTGAAATGGCGCTGGGCTCTCTGCTGGCCTGCGAAGGGGTCATCATAAACCGCTGCGCTGAGGCCATGAACTTCGCCTACACGGCCGTGGACCTGGAGGGCGACGGCGAGGTCGACCAGCGCGGATCGCGGGGCGTGCAGGGGGTGCGGCCCTATTTCAACTGGGTAAAGGTCCGCATCCGCGTCCACACAGACGAACCGCAGGAACGCTTCGATCGTCTGATCCGCAACGTCGAATATCGCTGTCCGGTCATGAATCTGTTCAAATCCGCGGACGTCGATGTTCAAATCCGCTGGGAAGCGGTCGCGCCGTGACACTGAAGCTGAGAGTAAACGGGCGCGAACATGACATAGCGTCCAGTCCGGACACACCGCTGGTCTACGTTCTGCGGGACGAGTTGAAACTGAAAGGCACGAAACTGGGCTGCGGTCTGGAACAGTGCGGGGCCTGCGCCGTGCTCGTTGACGGCGAGGTGAAACTGAGCTGCGTTTCGTCCGTCGACAGCTTTGCCGGTCAGGAAATCACCACGATCGAGGGCATCGGCGGCACCGCCACAGGCGCCAAGGTCCAGGATGCCTTCGTCGTGGCATCGGCGGCGCAGTGCGGCTACTGCACAGCTGGGCTGGTCGTGGCGGTCACCGCCCTGCTGGACACTCACGCGAGCCCGGACGCCGCCGCGACCAAAGAGGCGCTGACGCCGCATCTTTGCCGTTGCGGTTCGCATCCCAGGATTCTGAGGGCAGTGGAGATCGCTGCGGGCCGGACATGAGCATAGAGAGCTATCCACTGATTTCCGACTGGCTGGCCGTTGCCGAAGACAGGCTGGTCGTGAGCACAGGCAAGGTCGATATCGGCCAGCGGATCTCGACGGCAATCGCGCAGATCGCCCATGAAGAACTGACGGTTCCGCTGGAACAGATCGACATTGCTCCGGTCATCACCGGCATGTCTCCGGACGAGGGCATGACCTCGGGTAGCAATTCGATCGAACACTCGGGACAGGCGGTCCGCAAGGCGGCGGCCACCCTGCGGGGCTTACTGGTCGATCTGGCCGTTGACCGCATCGGAGGCGATCCGCAGGACTGGGGCCTGTCTGACGGATACCTGGTCCGGCGGGACACCAACAGATCGATCCCGGTCACGGAGCTTATGGCGGGCATCGACCTTGCCATCCGTATTGATCCCGAGGCTGCGTCTGCCCCCGCCGCCGGAACGCCGCCAAGGCCTGCAATGCGCGGATTGCCGGAAATGGTCGCCGGCGACTATGTTTTCGTTCACGATCTGGACGCGCCGGGCATGCTGCATGCGCGGGTAGTCCGTCCGCCCCATGCGAAAGCAAGGTTGAAGGATATCCCCGCGACGTCCGTTGAGCGGCTTGCTGAAGACGGGCTGCAACTGATCCGAGACGGGAGCTTTCTGGCGATTGCCGGACCGGTGGAATGGCTGGTCGTACAGGCGGCACTGCGTCTGGCCGCAGCCTGCCAGTGGGCGGACAACGGCGGATTGCCGGAACAGGATGTATTTGGCCAACTCAACGCCGGGAATGCGTCGCGTTTCACGGTTGTCGGCGGCGTGCCGGCGAAAGGGCCGGTGCCGGACCCTCTGCAAGGCCTGACCCATTCGGCCCGGTTCGAGCGCCCGTACCTCATGCACGGATCTTTGGCCCCGTCCGCGGCATTCGCCGTCTGGTCAGAGGGCCGTCTGCAAATCACCTGCCACAGTCAGGGCATCTATCCGTTGCGCGAAAGCATCGCGGACAGCCTCGGCCTCGGGCTTGAACAGGTTGTGATAACGCACCGTCCCGGCTCCGGCTGTTATGGCCACAACGGGGCCGATGACGCCGCGTTGGATGCGGCGCTGGTCGCCATGGCGTTGCCGGATACGCCGGTCCTGTTGAAATGGACCCGCGAAGAGGAGCACCGCTGGGAACCCTATGCGCCCGCAATGGCGGTCGATCTGGCCGTTGCGACGTTGGATGGCGGCCGGATAACCGCCTATTCTGCCGAAGCCTTCGCCGACACGCACCGTGGCAGACCGCGACAGGGTCCGAACAACGCCGGACCGTCGCGCCTGCTGTCAAACCTGTTGCGCGCCGACCCATTCCCGGCGCCGGTGGCCATACCAAACATGAAAGCGCAAGGCGGGATGCACCGGAACCTCGATCCGGTCTATGCGGTCGGCGAAACGCGGTTCGTCAAGAACCTGGTGTCGGGCCTGCCGCACCGGACCTCGGCGCTCCGATGTCTTGGGGCCACGACGAATGTCTTCGCGCTCGAGAGCACGATGGACGAATTGGCGGAACGGAACGGGCAGGACCCGCTTGCCTATCGGCGGGCGCATCTGGACGATCCGCGCGCCCTGGCCGTCATCGCGGCGCTGGAGGAGCGCATGGCGCAGACGCCGGTTCCGGGCGATGCGTCGGGCCGTGGCATCGCCTATGCCCAATACAAGAACGCCATGACCCGCGTCGGCATCTGCGTGGATATCGAGGTTGGCGAGCTTGGCGAAATCATCCTGAAGCACGCGATCATCGTCGCTGACGCCGGTCGCGTCATCGACATCGAAGGGCTTCGGGCGCAGCTTGAAGGCGGCTTTCTTCAGGCGGCCAGCTGGGCTATTTACGAAGAGGTGCAATGGGACCGCGACGGCATTACCTCGATCGACTGGGAAACCTATCCGGTCATCCGCTTCGACAATATTCCGACGATGGATATATTGGTGCTGGACGTCCCGGATGCCGAACCCGCAGGCGCAGGCGAAGCCTCGCCCGGCCCGGCAATCGCCGCGATCGCAAACGCGCTTTACAATGCCACTGGCCTGCGGATGCGACGCTTGCCTTTCACGCCGGATGCCATCTTGAGGCACGCGACCTCTGTTTAGAGAGTTTGGCCGGCGAGAGGCCAGTGCCGGGGATTTCCGTGCATGGGGCGTTCGGGCGCAACCGGCTTTGAGCGGGTCGCGCTCGAGTCTCTCGAACAACGCGCGGTTTCCGTCGATGATGCGGGCTGCGGCGAGTATCGGCTGGTAAATGCGGTAATAGGACTTGGGGATCCCGACCGATTTCGAGAAAGGGCAGTATCGCGCTTCCAAATGTCTTTTCCGCGCCTCGTGAGGTTTCCAGTCTTTGACGCGCGCCCGTCAGTCAAACCGGCGCTCCATGCAAGCTTCATGCGCGGCGGCCTGTGAGGGCAGCCAAATCCGCAGCCGGAAAATACGGCGACAGCATATAGGGGTTGTATTCCAGCCCCGACAGTTACGACCAGTCGTCCGAAGTCAGTCCGAGTTTCTGGATGCGGGAATAAAGTGTGGTCGGACGGATTCCGAGAAGGACGGCGGCACCGTCAGGACCCGATACGCGTCCTCGTGTTTCGCGCAGGCTGGCGATGGTATTTGCGACGCGTATCTGTTCGATATCAGCTTCGCTGAGCAAGGTCGTGACGCTGCGGACAGCCGGAGCGGCAACAGGTTTGATATCGACCAAGAGTTTATCGCTGCGCGACAGGATTGCCCCTCGCTCGATCACATTCGCCAGTTCCCGGACATTCCCGGGCCAGTCGTACTGCTGCAATCTGCGCATGGTGCCCGCCGTAATGATCGGCACCTTCCGACTGAGGCGCTTGCAGGCAAGCTGCAGGAAATGTACGGCCAGGAGCGGAATGTCGTCCGTCCGTTCCCGCAGCGGCGTGCAATGGATCGGAAAGACATTCAGAAAGAACACCAGCTCTTGCCGTATGCGTCCCGCCTGCATCTCTCGATCGAGGTTTCGGCTGGTGGAAGCAACGACCCTGAGATCGATGTTGCGCTGGCGATTGTCGCCAAGCCGGGTCACCGTCCGGCTTTGCAGGGCCTCCAGGAGTTGTCCCTGCTGCTCCATCGGAATTTCTGTGACTTCATCCAGATAGAGCGTGCCGCCGTGTGCGAGCTCCAGCTTGCCGGGTTCGTCGCGCAGGGCGCCTGCAAAGGCTCCCCGGACGTGACCGAAGAGTTCACTTTTGATCATATCCGGCGAAACGGACCCGCATTTGAAATGGATAAGCGGGCGGCGGCGTCGGTCGCTGTCCTTGTGGATCGCCGACGCTACCATCGCCTTGCCGGTCCCGTTTTCGCCGGTAATCAGAACATTGGCCTGCGTCCGGGAGACCATTTCAACGCGCTCAAGAATTTGGCGTATCGCCGGAGACTGCCCGATGATGTCGTGATGGGCCCGCTCGATACTGATGGCCTCCTGAAGATAGGCATTCTCCTGTTCCAGCCGATCCCGCAGGGCCGCCACCTGATCCATTGCCTCGCGGAGTTTGCGCTCGCTCTCCCAGCGCTCGGTGATGTCGCGAAAGATGACGACTGCGCCGGCGAGAACCTCGCCTTCGTAGATGGGCGTCGAGACATACTCCACCCGGATCGGCTTGCCGTCCTTGCGCCAGAACACCTCGTCTTCGATCCGGTTTACCTGCTTGTACCGAAATGATTGATAAATAGGGCATTCATGGGAAGGGTAGAGCGCTCCATCGAGATGGTGGTGGTGAATTCTTGAATGAATGTCATGCCCCAGAAGGTCTTCATCGGTCCAGCCCAGCATTTCCTGTGCCGCCCGGTTCACGAAAGTGGTCTTGCCATCCGCATTCACGCCGTAGATACCCTCGCCCGCCGCATCAAGGATCAGTTGGTTCTGTTGCTCCAATTCGGAAAAGAACGCCTGTGCGCGCTGCCATTCGAGTATGCCGCCGCCATAGATATTGGCGGCCTGTGTGACTTTGGCGCGGCGCTCCAATGCAACGAGGTCGGTTAAATGCAGGAGCAGAAGGTTGTTCTTTTCACCCTGAACCGCGCGACCGTTCAACTCGCATTTCAGAGGGTTTCCCCTGCGGGTTTTGAGTTCGATACGGCGTGTCCACGCCTCGCCCCGGCAAATGACCTCTTCGACGAAAAGGATCATGTGGGGCATGTCGTCGATCACCAACCCGGAAAAGCGGGAGCCGACGAGCGCGGGATCTTCCAGCAACTGGCATGATGCCGGTGTCGCCGCCAGAATGCGGTCCGTGTCCAGGTCCAGCACCAGCGTTGCGCCGAAGGCTCCTGCAAGGTGGGAATCATATGATGGGGTGGGTGCCTGCATGGGCGCGATTGAAGCGCCTTGTGCGTCGCGGTGCAATACGATATTTCGTAAATTACGAAATATCGTAATACTATAAGGCGCTAAAATTCACATAAGTATTTGGTAAACAACAACAATTAATTTTCAAAATTTTTCCGCTTCGGCCTTTCCGGCAGGTACATCCCTAAGCCAAGATGAGTTCGAAATCGTCATAGGAGAATACGAAATGTCTGTTAAAAGCCTCGGAAATCCATTCTCATCGAAGACCGACCTTCGCCACGGCGCCGACTGCGGCTGCGCGGGATGCGTGACCGCCGCCGTCGAAAGCGAGTCAGGCCCCGATCTGTCGACCAGCGAAGGAATGATGGAACGCGCCGTCGAGAGCGCGATCGTCCGGTCCGTATTCGGTCAAAGCGATATTGGCCGCCGGTCCTTCATGGGGATGATGGGCGGGACGACCATGGCAGCTGCTCTGGCGTCCGTGTTTCCGATGGACGCAGCCAAGGCGGCCTTGCTGGACAATCTTGGCGCACCCGAAAAGACCGATCTGAACATCGGTTTCGTGCCCATCACCTGTGCCACGCCCATCATCATGGCCCAGCCTCTGGGGTTTTACGAACGTTACGGCCTGAACGCGCAGGTCATCAAGACCGCCGGATGGGCTGTGGCGCGCGACAAGTCGCTGAACGGCGAATATGACGCCAGCCACATGCTGACCCCTATGCCACTGGCGATGACGCTGGGCGCGGGATCGGTGGCCGAACCCTATATCATGCCGGCGGTCGAGAACATCAACGGCCAGGCAATCGTGCTGTCGAACGAACACCTCGACAAGCGTGACCCGTCGCAATGGAAGGGCTTCACCTTCGGTGTGCCGTTCGAATATTCCATGCACAATTTCCTGCTTCGGTACTACGTTGCGGAATTCGGTCTGGACCCGGATTTCGATATCCAGATCCGCGTCGTTCCGCCGCCCGAGATGGTGGCCAACCTGCGTGCCGGAAACCTTGACGGCTATCTGTCGCCGGACCCGTTCAACCAGCGCGCGGTTTACGAAGGCATTGGATTTATCCACATCCTGACCAAGGAGATATGGGAGGGCCACCCGTGCTGCGCCTTCGCCGCTCCGCTGAGTTTTGCGACCGAGCTGCCGAACACCTATGGCGCGCTGCTGAAGTCGATCATCGACGCGACGCAATATGCTTCCAAACCTGAAAACCGAAAAGAAATATCGTCCGCGATCGCGCCGACCAACTACCTCAACCAGCCGGTGACTGTCATCGAACAGGTGCTGACAGGGACTTACGCCGACGGTCTTGGCGAGGTCAAGAAGGTGCCCGACCGCATCGATTTCGACCCGTTCCCCTGGCACTCCATGGGGGTCTGGATTCTGACCCAGATGAAGCGCTGGGGCTATATCGACGGTGACGTCGACTACAAGGGCGTCGCCGAGCAGGTCTACCTTGCCGCCGATTGCAAGAAAGTGATGGAGGACCTCGGCTACAAGGCGCCCGATGTCACCTACAAATCGCACATGATCATGGGCAAGACTTTTGATCCCGCGACGCCCGAGGCTTACGTCGACAGCTTTTCGATAAAGAGAGCGTAAGGCATGCCGACCCTTTCACTGAACAGCCGTGCGGCCATTCTGTCGATTGTCCTGCTCGTCGTCGGCCTCCTTATATGGGAGGCCGCGATACCGGCACAGAAGGCTGTCGGAGAACTGACCGAGTATGAGATACTGACGGGTGGAGGCGCGCCCAAGGCCGGTGTCCCGCCGCCCAGCAAAGTCATCGTGAAAGCGTGGGAACAACTCAGCAATCCGTTCTACGATGCGGGGCCGAACGACAAGGGCATAGGTATCCAGATCGGGTACTCGATCTATCGGGTTCTGGTCGGCTATGCGCTTGCCGCCGCCATCGCGATCCCTCTGGGTTTTCTGATCGGCATGTCCCCGATTGCCCAAAAGGCGCTTAATCCGTTCATTCAGGTGCTGCGGCCGATCTCTCCGCTTGCATGGATGCCGCTGGCGCTGTTCATCATCCAGGACAGCGAGGCCAGTGCAATTTTCGTGATCTTCATCTGCTCGATCTGGCCAATGCTGATCAATACGGCCTTTGGCGTGGCAGGTGTCCGCAAGGACTGGGTGAATGTCGCCCGAACGCACGAACTGGGCAATCTGAAAACCGCTTTTACCGTCATCCTGCCCGCGGCCGCACCGACGATCCTGACCGGGATGCGGATATCGATCGGCATCGCATGGCTGGTGATTGTCGCGGCAGAGATGCTCGTGGGCGGGACCGGTATCGGCTACTACGTTTGGAACGAGTGGAACAACCTCGACCTGACCTCCGTGATTTTTTCAATCCTGATGATCGGTGTCGTCGGAATGGGGCTGGATGCGACGCTCGGTTTCGTCCAGCGCTCCGTCGCCTACGTCGAATAGGAGTGAGACCATGAAACCGTTTCTGAGCATCGAAAACCTTACCCAGCGCTATCCCGACGGCAACGGCGGCGAACTTACGGTCTTTGAAGACGCGACATTCGGCGTGGAAAAAGGCGAATTCGTCGTGATCCTGGGCCATTCGGGATGCGGCAAGTCCACCATCATGAACATTCTGGCCGGGCTGTCCGAACCGACCACAGGCGTAGTTGTCATGGATGGGACGGAGGTCAAAGGCCCGAGCCTGGATCGCGGGGTGGTGTTTCAAAACTATTCGCTGCTGCCGTGGCTTTCGACACTGAAGAATGTGACCTTCGGCGTTTCGGCGCGTCATCCCGAATGGACCAGGGCGCAGGTGATAGAACATTCGACGAAGTATCTCGCCATGGTCGGGCTGGAGGGCGATGTGATCCACCGCAAACCCAGCCA
>JBFIHV010000102.1:0-8075 GCA_041601595.1 Amylibacter sp.
ACCTGTTTCATGAAACCCGACGACATCATCGGCTATCCCGACAATTACGTGCAATCGACCGAGCGCCACCCGATGGACTTCCTGTCGGCGCGCATTCAGGACCGCGGCTGGGCCAAGGCCCGGATCGGCGTAGAGATGGACAACTACTGGTTTTCCGCCGCCGCCTTCGCCTCGCTGCAAAAGCACCTGCCGAACGCGAAGTTTTCCGACGCGACGGCGCTGGTCAACTGGCAGCGCGCGGTGAAATCGCCGCAGGAACTGGACTACATGCGCACAGCGGGGCGTTTCGTCGGGCGTATGCACCAGCGCGTCTTCGACAAGATCGAACCGGGCATCCGCAAATGCGATCTGGTGGCCGATATCTACGACGCGGCCCTGCGCTATGACGACAGCATCGGCGCGGGCGGGGACTACGCCGCCATCGTGCCGCTGCTGCCGTCGGGCGAGGACGCCGCCGCCCCGCACCTGACTTGGGACGACAAGCCGATGAAATCCGGCGAAGGCACGTTCTTCGAACTGGCGGGCGTGTTCCACCGCTACCACTGCCCGCTGTCGCGCACGGTGTTCCTCGGCAAGCCGACGCAGACCTTCATCGACGCCGAAAAGGCGGTGCTGGAGGGCATGGAGGCGGGGCTCGAGGTCGCGAAGGCCGGCAACCTCTGCGAGGATATCGCGCTGGCCTTCTTCAAGGTGCTCAAGAAATACGGCATCACCAAGGACAACCGCACCGGCTATCCGATCGGCCTGTCCTATCCGCCCGACTGGGGCGAACGCACCATGTCGCTGCGCCCCGGCGACAAGACCGTTATGCAGGAAAACATGACCTTCCACTTCATGACCGGCCTGTGGATGGAAGACTGGGGTTTCGAGATCACCGAGAGCATCGTGATCGGCAAGTCCGGTCCCGAATGCCTGTCGAACGTGCCAAGAAAGCTGGTTGTGAAAGACTGAGACAATGAAACCGAACCCGATACAGCCCACCATTTCCTTCGATGACGACGGCAAGCGTCACGGCTTCCTGCGCCTGCCCTACAGCCGCGACGACAGCGCGTGGGGGTCCGTGATGATCCCCATCACCGTGATCAGGAACGGCGACGGGCCGACCGCGCTGCTGACCGGCGCCAATCACGGCGACGAATACGAGGGGCCGGTCGCCCTGCAGGAACTGACCGTCACGCTGGAGCCTGCGGACATCACCGGGCGCGTCATCATCGTGCCCGCCTTCAACTATCCCGCGTTCCGGGCGGCGACCCGGACTTCGCCCATCGACGCACGCAACCTGAACCGGACCTTTCCCGGCAAGCCCGACGGCACAGTAAGCGAGAAGATCGCCGATTATTTCAACCGCACGCTGGTGCCGATGGCCGATGTCGTGCTCGACTACCACTCGGGCGGCAAGACGCTGGACTTCCTGCCCTTCGCCGCCGCCCATGTGCTGGACAACAAAGAGCAGCAGGCCGCCTGCGTCGCCGCGATGGAGGCGTTCAACGCGCCCTATTCCGTCATGCTGCTGGAGATCGACAATGTCGGCATGTACGACACCGCGGTCGAGGAGCAGGGCAAGATTTTCGTCTCGACGGAACTTGGCGGCGGCGGCACCGCCACGGCGCGTTCCATCGCGATCGCCAAGAAGGGCGCCCGCAACCTGCTGATCCATGCCGGCATTCTGAAGGGGAAAATGGAGATCGGGCCGACGAAACGGCTCGGCCAGCCGGACGGTGACTGCTTCACTTTCGCCGAATCCGACGGGCTGATCGAGCCGACGAGGGATCTCGGCGATCCGGTCAAGCGCGGCGACGTGGTGGCGCGGATCTGGCCGGTGGACCGCACAGGCATACCGCCGATCGACTGCCACGCCCATATCGACGGGATCGTGACGACGCGGCATTTTCCCGGGCTGGTCAAGGTCGGCGACTGCGTGGCGGTGGTCTCGCTGGAACTCTAGAGCCCGAGCCAGAAACGGCTTCGGGACATGAAAAGGCCCACCTGCAAACGGGTGGGCCTAAGTCTTGGTGTCCGGGATTTGCGTCCTCTGCATCAGAGGAATTTCAAATCTTTTTGCGCCCGGATGACGTCTGCGCGCGTCAGCCCAATATCGCGGAACGCGTCATCGCCCCGTGACAACAGGTGGTCCAGTTCGCGGTGTGACCGCATTCTTGTATCGGCTTGTTTCATTGCGCTCTTGAATCGTTTCCACATGATTTACTCCTGTCCGTGTGACGTTTCGATGGCGGCTTGATCGCATCCGCCGGTTTCAGTCGAATGTCGCGGAAGCGGCCAAAGTGTTTCAAATGTTTCGCGACGGACAGCGCCCGACCGGACAGGACGCGCGGGAACGGCTGTCTAAGCCGCAATACCTGTGCTAGCCTTTGCGGAGGGAGATACCGATGTACCGCTCGATCAGGTCCGAAAAGCGTCATTCCGAGAAAGTTTGCGATGTCATCGTCGCAAAGTCCCCCGCCCATTCCGCGATTGCCGCCTCGTGGCGGCGCTCCATGCTGCATTACGGGCTGACACCGGACCAGACCCACACCGCCGACCAGTTGACCGCGGCCGAATTGCGCGAGGTCAAGCAGAGCCTTGAATTGCTGTTGCGGGTCGCAAAACCGGTGATGCTGCAACTGTTCCAGACGGTCGGCCTGTCGGGATGCTGTGTCATTCTGACCGACCCGAACGGCGTGATCCTGCACCGCCTGAGCAACAGCGGCGATGACACATCCTTCAACGAATGGGGCCTGCGGTCCGGCGCGGTCTGGAGCGAGGCCAACCAGGGTACGAACGGCATCGGCACCTGCGCCGCCGAGGAACGCCCTGTGCTGATCCACAAGGATCAGCATTTCCGCTCCCGGAATATCGGCATGACCTGCACGGGCGCGCCGATCTTTGATATACAAGGAAAAATCATGGCCGTGCTGGATGTCTCCAGCGCACGCGGCGACCTCGGTCAGGACTTCGCCCAGGTACTGGCCTCCCTCGTGGCCAGCACCGCAAACCGGATCGAGGCCGATCACTTCAAGGCCTCCTTCGCCGACGCCCGGATCGTCATCGCGGACGGCTATTGCCCCGGCGGCACGCCATTGCTGGCCTCCGACAGGGACGACCTTGTGATCGGCGCCAACCGCGCCGCGCGGCGCATGCTGAGCCTTCAGGACGAGACTTTCGCAAACCCCATTCCGCGCGCCGATCTGCTGTCAGGCGGCGACCGTCCGGGAGGGCTGAAAGACGCGGAGCGATCCGCCGTCCGGGCCGCCGTGGCCCGTGCGCGCGGCAACATGAGCGCCGCCGCGCGCGACCTCGGCGTCAGCCGCGCGACCTTCTACCGTTTGCTGAAAAAGCACCGGCTGAACGGCGCGGGGGATTCGGTGCCGCGATAGGCCACCCGCCGGTTCCGGAACGCCAAGACAGCGTCAGGCGCGCCGACAAACGCCGGCCGACCCCTCCGCTGTCTCAAATCCGAAACAGTTTCAGGGACGTTTTTCCGTTGGTTTCCCCCATGATCCCGGCGCCTTCACGGCAGCTGTCTCACCCCTGAAACAGGTCGCCTCCGCGACCGCCGTCCGCCGCGTGGATGGATGCGCGATTGCCGCCCAGACTGGCTGCACAGCGCGGCGCCTCCGCGTCCGCGACACATTATTTTGTCTGGGAGGACTAACAATGGATGGACAACCCCTCGACCTTGCTTCGGTCTCGACGCCGTTCAAGGCACGTTATGAAAACTATATCGGCGGCAAGTGGGTCGCGCCCAAATCCGGCAGGTATTTCGACAACACCTCGCCCGTGACCGGGACGGTTCTGTGCGAGGTCGCACGCTCCGACGCCGAGGATATCGAACTGGCGCTGGATGCCGCCCATGCCGCCAAGGACAGCTGGGGCCGCACCGACGTCGCCACCCGCGCCAACATGCTCAACCGGATCGCGCAGGTGATGGAGGACAACCTGGAACGGCTGGCGACGGCGGAAACCTGGGACAACGGCAAGCCGATCCGCGAAACCACGGCCGCCGACATGCCGCTGGCGATCGACCACTTCCGCTATTTCGCGGGCTGTATCCGGGCGCAGGAAGGCTCGCTGGCCGAACTGGACAACGACACGGTCGCCTATCACTTCCACGAACCGCTGGGCGTGGTCGCACAGATCATTCCGTGGAACTTCCCGATCCTGATGGCGGTCTGGAAACTGGCGCCCGCGCTGGCCGCCGGCAACTGCGTGGTGCTGAAACCGGCGGAACAGACGCCGGCCTCGATCCTCGTTCTGCTGGAACTCATCGAAGGCATCCTGCCGGACGGCGTGCTGAACGTGGTCAACGGCTTCGGGCTCGAGGCCGGAAAGCCGCTGGCGTCGAGCAAGCGTGTCGCCAAGGTCGCCTTCACCGGCGAAACCACCACCGGCCGGCTGATCATGCAATACGCCTCGGAAAACCTGATCCCGGTGACGCTGGAACTGGGCGGCAAGTCGCCCAACATCTTCTTCAGGGACGTGTGCGACGCCGACGACGACTATTTCGACAAGGCCATCGAAGGCTTCGTGATGTTCGCGCTCAACCAGGGCGAGGTCTGCACCTGCCCGTCGCGCGCCCTGATCCACGAGGATATCTTCGACAAGTTCATGGAACGCGCCATCGCGCGGGTCGAGGCGATCACCCAGGGCAACCCGCTGGACCCCTCCACCATGATCGGCGCGCAGGCATCCTCGGAACAGCAGGAAAAGATCCTATCCTACCTGCATATCGGCCGCGACGAGGGCGCAGAGGTGCTGACCGGCGGCGCGGCGGCCAGACTGCCGGGCGATCTGGCGGGCGGCTATTACGTCCAGCCGACGGTGCTCAAGGGCCACAACAGGATGCGCGTGTTTCAGGAAGAGATCTTCGGCCCCGTGGTCTCCGTCACCACGTTCAGGACCGACAAGGAGGCGCTGGAAATCGCCAACGACACGCTCTACGGCCTCGGCGCCGGGGTCTGGAGCCGCGACGCCAACACCTGCTATCGTTTCGGCCGCGGCATCAAGGCGGGCCGCGTCTGGACCAACTGCTACCACGCCTATCCGGCGCACGCGGCCTTCGGCGGATACAAGCAGTCGGGCATCGGGCGCGAAACCCACAAGATGATGCTGGAGCATTATCAGCAGACCAAGAACATGCTGGTCAGCTATTCCCCTAAAAAACTGGGTTTCTTCTAGAAGCCATTCACGGCCGGCGGTCATCCAATCGCCGGCCGCAACCCGTTCGGAAGGGAACCATGAAAAAGATACCGCGCGTCACCGCAACCGCCGCCGCGCTCGACCTGATCGCGGAAATCCGGGCCGACCACCCCGAGATCCTGTTCCACCAGTCGGACGGCTGCTGCGACGGCTCGTCGCCGATGTGCTACCCGACCGGCGACTTCAGGATCGGCGGCGGCGATATCTGCCTCGGCGAGGTCGGCGGCGTCAAAGTCTATATCGGCGGCAGCCAGTTCGAGGTCTGGAAGCACACGCAACTCATACTGGACGTAGTCGACGGTCGCGGCGGCATGTTCTCGCTCGACAACGGGCGCGAGCGCCGGTTTCTGGCGCGCGCGCGGGTGTTCAGCGACGATGAAATCGCGCAGCTTTCAGACGTGACCGCGCCGGAGTGACCCGTCAGGCCAGGACGATATCGTCGATATAGACGGACCCGCCGGCGCTGACCTCGATACTGATCTGGCCAACGTCCGCGCGGGAAATGTCGTATTCGCCGGACCCGGAAACGCTGCCGTCGATGACAACCGGACCGGCGAGTTCCACGGTTCCGTCAGAGGACCAATACCGGACGGTTACCGTTTCACCCGCATCGAGATCGGTGATCAGCAAACTGGACACGTCGAAGGTGCCGGGGTCGTTGGCGAGCGTGACATTCAACTCGTGGGTCGTGCCGTTGGGATCGGTCCAGATGCGGAATTCGTCATCGCCGTCGTCGTCGTAATCATAGTCGCCGCCCGCAGCAACGTCGCGGCTCTCGACGGTGCCGCCGCCGGCGGTGCTGAGTTGCGAGATCCAGAAAGCATCGTCAGGCCCGCCCAGAAAGATATCGAGTCCGAAAAGGCTGAAAATCGGATCGGGCGTCAAGTTCTCGAAGTCGATCGCGCCTTCGGAAGGCGCCGGATAATTGACCTGGATCGCGATGTCGCCGTAGGCGGTGTTGCCGCCGGCATCAGACACTTCATACCAGAAATACAGCACCGGCAGCGGCTCGCCGACCGCCGGTTTCGCATCGTAGACGTGGTTTGGATCCCATGTCAGCGTGTCGTCCGGGTTCAGCGTCAGGATGGAACCGTCATGCAAAACCACGCCAGCCGCCAACGCCGCGAGCGTCAGGTCGTCGGGTATCAGGACGTCGTCAATAGAACCGTCACCGTCAAGATCGATCTGAATATCCACAATGTCCGAAATCGACAGGCCCACGCCCGGGTCCATTCCGAGGATGAAGTCATTCGCCAGAACGTCGATCGTCACCGTGCTGTCGAACTGCACCCACGCGGCATCGCTCTGGGTGACGATATCGCCGCCCGGCGGTGCGGATATAAAGACGACCTCTTCGACATCCAGTGCAAGCGTATCGACATCGCCGGAGCCGTCCAGCGCGGTGATCTGGTACCCGACGACCACCGTTTCCTTGAACTTGCCCTTGCCCTGAACCTCGGTGACTTCGGAAAAGGAATAATCGACATCCAGCTCGCCGTAGTAAATCACCGTGTCCCAGCCATCACCGCCTTCGATGGTATCGCTTCCTGGGTCGCCGAAAATGAAATCGTCGCCGCCATCGCCATAGATCGTGTCATCGCCGTTGCCACCGGCCAGAATATCCATGTCGTCGCCGCCGTGGATGATGTCGTTGCCGTCGCCACCGTCGATGGTGTCGGTTCCGGCGAGGCCAAACACCTCGTCGTCACCCGGCGTCGTCTGGTAATCAGACCCCGGATCGGGCGTGATGACGTCGTCACCGGTCGTACCGTTGATGATATTGATTGGAACTTCCACGGGCGGTTGCTTCTTCCCACCGCCGCCTGCTTTGGCACTTGGCATAATGCTACTCCGCTAAAATCACTTCCCCCGAATGACCGGAGTTTAGACCAAAAAGCGCAAATTTCCGAATCGTATCGTGAATTCTATTAAAATAGCGGAACTAATATTCTGTAATCATTATGAAATAACGTAAAAATCCTGAGTTACAGCCCCTATATGGACCGCCCGTCCTCGCCTGCGGGCAAGGGCATCCCCCGAGTCTACCGGACCCGTCAAAACACGTTTGCAGGTCCGGCATCATGAAAAAGCGGCCGAACCATCGCCCTGACCTACGCCTGCGAGAATGACCTGCCGCTGGCCATCGAATGGCTGGAACAGGCCCGTAAACGCTGTACGCGCGAAACCGATCACTATGCAGGACTACTGGTCAACATCTATGCCGACCAGGCCGAACTGTGCCTGCAAGCGGGCCGGACAGAACAGGCCAATACACTGGCGCGGGAACGCCTGTCACTCGCGGTCCGCACCCATATGGACGGCTTTATCCCGAAGGCCGTCCGGATAATCGATAACTCCGACGCCCGGAACAGCGGGCGCCGTATCACCCGATCAGCAACGGCATCATAAGCGTTGCCAGACTGAGCACCAGAAAGAACCCGGCCATGTCGGTGATCGTGGTCAGCAGCGGACCGCTTGCCACTGCCGGGTCCTGACCGACGCGTTTCAGCAGCAGCGGAACGACGCCGCCGATCGACACCGCGATCATCGTGTTCAGCGCCAGCGCCAGACCGATGACCAGGCCCAGCCACGGATTGCCCTTCCACGCCCAGGCGACAATGCCGATCAGAATTCCCAGCACCAGACCGTTGATCGCGCCGACCGAGATTTCCTTGAGCCAGACGCGGACCACGTCAAACGGCCTGACCAGACCCAGCGACAGCTCGCGCATGGTCACCCCCACCGCCTGATTGCCGGAGCACCCCGACATGTCGGACACCATCGGCAGGAACACGGCGATGGCGATCACCGCGGCCAGGGTTTCCTCATAGGCCGAGATCACGCTGGCGGCGATGATGTTCAGCACGATATTGGCCGAC
>JBFIHV010000103.1:0-8024 GCA_041601595.1 Amylibacter sp.
GAAATGGATTCTCGATAACGTCGAGGGCGCGCGGAAACGGGCGAAAAACGGCGAACTGCTGTTCGGCACCGTCGATACCTTCCTGATCTGGAAACTGACCGGTGGCGCGAGCCATGCGACAGACGCCACCAATGCCGCGCGAACGCTGCTGTATGATATCCACAAAGGTCGCTGGAGCCAGACCATCTGCGATCTGTTCGACATTCCGATGGAGATGCTGCCGGACGTCCGGGACTGCGCCGCCGAATTCGGCACGACTCTGCCCGATCTGTTCGGCGCGGCGATCCCGATCCTCGGCGTTGCTGGCGATCAACAGGCGGCCACGGTCGGGCAGGCGTGCTTTCAGCCCGGCATGATGAAATCGACCTATGGCACCGGGTGCTTCGCGCTGATGAACACGGGTGACACGCCGGTTGCCTCGCGGAACCGTTTGCTGACCACGATCGCCTATCAGTTCGACGGCAAGCCGACCTATGCGCTGGAAGGTTCGATTTTTGTCGCCGGCGCCGTGGTGCAATGGTTGCGGGACGGGCTGAAGATCATTCGCAGCGCGGTCGATACCCAGCCGCTTGCGGAACAGGCCGATCCGAACCAGAACATCATCCTCGTACCCGCATTCACCGGACTGGGAGCACCCTATTGGGATTCCGAGTGTCGCGGTGCGATTTTCGGGCTGACGCGGAACACGGGTCCGGCCGAATTCGCCAGAGCGGCATTGGAGAGCGTCGGGTATCAGACCCGCGACCTGACGGAGGCCATGCATGCCGACTGGCGGTCGCAGGGAACGGCGGCGACGCTGCGTGTCGACGGCGGCATGTCGGCCAGCGACTGGACCATGCAATTCCTGTCCGACATCACAGGTGCGCCCGTGGATCGCCCCAAGGTGCGGGAAACCACCGCATTGGGCGCCGCGTGGCTTGCCGGAATGCGTGCCGGGCTCTATCCTGATCGCGCGGGATTTGCGGAAAACTGGGCTTTGGAGCGGACATTCGCGCCGGCCATGGACGCCGGAACGCGGGACCGGAAATATGCCGCGTGGAAACGGGCGGTTCAGGCAACACTCCAGTTCTGAAGCTGGAAAACCGGAGACACTCATGACCGAAATGCCCTCGCTGCGCCGATTTCTGACGGTCGGCTACAACAAGAAACAGATCGACTCCGACCTGGTGTTTTTGCTGGAGGACGTCGCCAGCGCCTGCCGTGTGATCGCCAACCACATCCGCAACGCGGCCTTCGAGGGAAAGCTGGGCGCCACCGACGACACCAACGTGCAGGGCGAGACGCAGAAACAGCTCGACGTGATCGCCAATGACGAATTCACCCGCATCTGTTCTCACAGCCCCCGCCTTGCGGCGCTGGTGTCGGAAGAAGTGGACGAGGTGATCTGGACCAAGGACGAGGTCGAGGCCGGCGACTATCTGCTGTATTTCGATCCGCTGGACGGGTCCTCCAATCTGGACGTGAACCTGTCGGTCGGCACCATTTTCGCGGTCATGCAGGTGCCCGAAGGCTCGACCAGTGAAACCTCGCGCGAGGTCTTGCGTAAGGGGCTGGATCAGGTTTGCGCGGGTTATGCGATCTACGGCCCCTCGACGATGCTGGTGCTGACCACCGGTCAATCGGTTGACGGCTTTACCTGCCAGCACGGCACGGGCGATTTCCGCCTGACACATCCGGAAATGAAGATTCCGCTGGAAACCGCGGAATTCGCGATCAACGCCTCGCGCTACGGTCTTTGGGATGCGCCGGTGAAGCGGTATTTCGACGAGTGCATTGCAGGCAAGGACGGCCCGCGCGGCAAGTCCTTCAACATGCGATGGACAGCCTCGATGGTGGCGGATGTGCACCGGATACTAACCCGCGGCGGCGTGTTCCTGTATCCAGCGGATGCGAGCAACCGCCAGGCCGGCGGCAAGTTGCGGCTGCTGTACGAGGCGAACCCGATGGCGATGCTTGTGGAAAACGCAGGCGGCGCGGCCTCGACAGGTTTCGATCGCATTCTGGAGCTGCAGCCGTCCGGACATCACCAGCGTGTTCCTGTGATCCTAGGCTCAAAGGCCGAGGTGGAGCGGTTGGTCGGCTATCACTCCGAAACCTAGACTGTGGGAAACCTGTCCTGCGGGACCAAGGCGTTGATGGAAACTGGTTTCCATGCCGTGCTGCGTGGAAAGATATTTTCGTGAGGCCACCGCAGCCACAAACAAAACGGGCGCCCGAAGGCGCCCGTTTCCAATTTGTTTCGGACCTTAACCGTAAACCACCTTGGGTAGCCAGGTTATGATCGCGGGGAACTCCATGCACAGCAACAATCCCAGAACCTGAAGCCCAAGGAAGGGCAGTGCCGACTTGAAGATATCCGACATCGGGATGTAGTCCGGAGCTACGCCGCGCAGATAGAACAGCGCATAGCCGAACGGTGGCGACAGGAAGCTCATCTGCATGTTGACCAGGTAGAGAACGCCGAACCAGAGAACCAGATCGTTGGGATCCTCGAAGCCATAGGCCTCCGCGCCCAGCGACTTGATGATCGGCACGAAGATCGGAACGCAGAGCAGCAGGATGCCGACCCAGTCGAGGAACATGCCCAGAACAACCAACAGGACCATCATGACGATCAGGATGCCCCATGGACCAAGGCCATAGCTCTGCATGGTTTCCTGAACGAATTGCTGACCGCCCTCGATCACGTAGAGGCCCACGAAGATCGTCGCGCCGAACATGATCCAGATGACCATCGCGCTTGCCTTGAGCGTCGTGACGCTGGCCTCGCGGATGGTTTGCCAGTCCAGCTTGCGGTGGATGGCGGCCACGATGAACGCACCGAAGGTCCCGATGCCCGCTGCTTCCACAGGTGTCGCAACACCGGTGAAGATGACACCCAGAACAACCATGATCAGCACGATCGGGGCAGCCATATTACTCATCAGCTTGATTTTCTCGGCGTTCGAGATGCGCTCTGAAACGGGGATTGGCGGGCCGAGTTTCGGGTTGATGTAGCAGCGCACGCTCACGTATCCGATATACAGACCGGACAGCATCAGCCCCGGAATGACCGCACCGATGAACAGTTCGCCGACGGACTGCTCGGCAACAACGGCATAGATGATCGCAAGGATGGACGGCGGGATCAGAATGCCCAGCGTACCGCCGGCCATGATCGAACCCATCGCGATCTTGGGGTCATAGTGCCGCTTCAGCATGGCGGGCAGGGCGATGATACCCATCGTCACAACCGCCGCGCCGATCACGCCCACCATGGCGGCAAGGATCGTCGATGCGATGATCGTCGCCGAAGCCAGACCGCCTTTGACGCCGCCCAGAACCTTGTAGATCACGTCGAACATCTCGTTGATGATGCCCGCCTTCTCTAGCATCGCCGCCATAAATATGAACAACGGTATCGCCGATAGCTGATAGTTGGTCATTAGCGGAAATATTCGGCTCGGTACGATGTTGAGTGCCTTGGCGTCGCCAAGGATATACAGGAACACGATGGCCAGGCCGCCGGTCACAAAGGCAAGCGGCAGGCCCATCATCAGCAGGACCAAAAGGCTGCCGAACATGATGAGCGTCAGCAGCTCAATTGAAATATCAAGTCCCATTATCAGGCCCCTCTAGCAATAGCGCGAATGTCCTTCGCGATTTTTGACACACCCTGCAGCACCAGCAGCAGGCCACCGACGACCATCATCCATTTCATCGGCCAGAGCGGAACTTCCCATTCGTTGAAAGAGATTTCGCCCCACCGGATCGAAGGATCGGTGAATTCTTTCAGCGAGAATTCGGAGATCATCGTTCCGAACCCGTATTCGTCGCGCGCCCAGCCCGAGATTACGCCGTTGCCGGTTGGCACCGCGATGGCGTCCATGGCGAAGGTGTAAGACGTATAAAACAGTGTTCCCGCGAAGATGAAAAAGAAGACCGACGTCAACAGGTCGGCAATCGCCTTTTTGGGCCGTGTCAGGGGTGCATAGAAAATGTCCACCTTGACGTGCGCTTCTGTCAGCATGGCGTAGGAGCCGGCGATCAGGTACTGCATGCCGAACATCAGGTACATCGCCTCGTGCGCCCAGTTTGTGGGCGAGTTGAAGACGTAACGCGCGATCACCTCGAAGTAATAGACGAACACCGCGATCACGGCCCAGTAGCTGACGAACTCGCCCGCGAACAGCGACATGCGGTCGATCCAGTTCTCGGCATAGTCGCGGTCATGCCGGACTTCTTCCTCGACGATCTCGTCTATGGCGGCCTCGGCGGGGTCCTCGGCACGTTTACCGCTGCGCAGCGCCGCGTTTGCCCGCTTCACCAGACCGGGCAACAGCAGAGCGTCAAGTGCGAGCAGGGCCAGGATCAGATAGAAGGTGTTACGTGCGGAGTGCGACCAGAAAGTGCGCTTCTCCGTCGCCTCGGCCGCGATGGGTTTTGCGGCCTCGAATTCCTGTTCAGCGGTCGCCAGACGCTCCAGCCCGGATTCCACTTGATCCTTGGCGCGCTCGAGACGTTTTTCGATGCTCCGCTTGGAGAATGAGCCTTCTTCAGCTTCGGCGAAGGATTTCTCCAGTTCCGGGATCGCTTTCCGCGCGGCTTCAATGCGCGGACGTTCGCGCTCGATTGTGCGTTCGGCGACGCGCTCTATGTTGAGCGCATCACTTTGCACAGAGCGTGCCGAGCGTTCGAAGTTGTTGGAAACCAGGACAAACACGAAGAGGGGAATGAAAATAAGGCCCCACATGCTTTTGACGTAGAACCGATGCAAACCCAGTATGCCCCCGGTCACCAGAATGAGGTATCCCAGTGCGGAGGAGTAAAGTTTGATGTCCGGTTTGGCGCGACGTGCCAGCACCATGGCAATAGCTGGAAAGGCGACAAGGCCAACCAGATAGAGCCAGTGCGGCAATGTATATTCGAGACTTGGCATGATCAGACCCTGACTGCTTAGTGACGGTTATGTCAGTTAAAAAAGGCCCGCACGATAACCAGCGCGGACCCTTTCAGATGTTGCCGGATTCAGATTAGAGATCCAGTGTAAGACCTTCGATTTGGTCCGGACGTACGTAACCCAGAGAACCGGACAGCATGTAGTCCAGCTGGATTTTGAATACCCGCGCCGCGTCTTTGTCGCGGTTGGCGTATTTGAACCAGATTGGAATGGCGACCTCTGTCATCAACTCGACGTCGTCCTGGGTCAGACGGGTGACTTCGGTACCGTCTGCTTCGAACTTGGCCCATGCTTCCTGGTCGGCCTTCTGGATGGCGGCGTGGTGATGGATCGAATAGGACTGTGTTTCCAACTCGACGAACTGCTGCATCTCCGGGCTGAGCGCATCCCATGCGGCCATGCCAACCGTGATGTCCATGATGTCGACCGGCTGGTAGACAGACATGAAGCCTGGAGGGCCCATGGAGATATACTTGGTCACCTGGCTGAAGCCGAGCGAGTAGTTCACGGATGGACCCACGTAGTCGGCCACGTCGATCGTGCCTTTTTCCAGAGCCGGGAAGATTTCCGAGCCTGGCAGAACGGTTGTTTCCGCGCCGAGTTCGGTAAATATCTCGGCAACCATGCCGCCTGGCATCCGCATCTTGCGGCCGCGGAAGTCGTCGACCGAACGGATAGGCACTTTGGAGTGGATGATGTTAGGGCCGTGGTGTACCGGACCGACGAAGTGCAGACCCTGCGCCTTGTACAGTTCGCGCGCGATATCAAGGCCGCCAAGGCCGTAATAGAACACGTCGAATTCATGCGGGTTGCGAAGCGCCAGCGGATAGCTGGTCAGGAACGTCGCTGCAGGGATGATGCCCTGAGCGTAGATCGTGAACGGGTTCACAGCGTCCAGAACGCCGTTTTTCACAGCATCGTAGAGCTGGAAATCGCCGACGACGTCGTTGGCGCCGAACGGTTGGAACGCGAGTTCACCACCGGTTTTCTCAACGATGGTTGCACACCAGTCCTTGAAAATCTGCAGACCTGCGCCGCCTGGCCAAGACGTCTGGATTTTCCATGTCTTGGTATGTGCGGCTGCGGTTGCGATTGATGGCGCGGCAAGTGCTGCGGCGCTGACCCCTGCCATCGTGCGGAGCGCGTGACGGCGTGTAGTTGACTTCATTGTCATGTTTCCTCCCAAAATTTGGTAGCTTGACGTATTTTACCATCGAGACCCAGACCGCTACCCACGCACTCAGTCTCACGATGCCAAATTGGTAAAATAACTTAACCAAAAAGTACAGGTATTTTTTTGCGACGTAAAGTCTCAATTGCCAAGACCACTTCCAAACCAGCTAAGCTCCATTTTTTCCTTGAAACAAGGGTCTAAAGAGGTTCTGCCGGCTGGAGCGGATTATAACGTTGCGAACCGAAGAAGGCAGAACCCGGAAATCTTGTCCGTGCTGCCGGCGACGATGCCTCGAAACGGCAGAATCAGCGCCATTTTCGCTCGGGTCCGGAAAGAGTGGTCTTCGTGTCGGAGCGGGCGGAGTGGGCGGCTGGACGGATTGGCAACGAATAAGCGTTCAAGACCGGTTCAATACGGCAATCCGACATAGTTGATTGCCATTGCGGCCTGTGCCGACGTGTTGCTCCGCAGGAACTCCAGTTCGGCGCGCTGGATTTTCAGGTCGAATTCGGACTGGTCCGGATAGCGGTGCATCAGCGAGGAGAACCACCAGCTGAACCGCTCGGCCTTCCAGACGCGGGCAAGCGCCCGTTCGGAATAGCGCTCGAGTCCCTCGTTGTCCTGATGCTCATAGTATTGCCGCAGCCCGTTATACAGGTAGTGCACGTCCGAAGCCGCGGTGTTCAGCCCCTTCGCCCCGGTCGGAGGCACGATATGGGCGGCGTCGCCGCACAGGAACAGGCGCCCCCAGCGCATCGGTTCCGTGACAAAGGATCGCAGCGGGGCGATGGATTTCTCGATCGAGGGGCCGGTGACCAGTTTCGCCGCCTGATCTGCTGGAATCCGGCGTTTCAACTCGTTCCAGAAATTCTGGTCTGTCCAGTCCTCCGGATGGTCGGACAGAGAGCACTGTATATAATAACGGCTCAGGTTGGCATTTCGCATGGAGCACAGCGCAAAGCCGCGGTCCGAGTTGGAATAGATCAGCTCGTCATTCACCGGCGGTGTTTCCGACAGCACGCCCAGCCATCCGAACGGATAGACTTTTTCATATTCCCTGCGGACCCTATCCGGTATCGTCTTGCGGCTGACGCCGTGAAATCCGTCGCAACCTGCCACGAACTCGCAGTCAATGCGCCGGTTCTCGCCCGCAACCGAATAGGTCACGTAAGGTTTGTCCGTGTCCGCGTCATGGATCACGACATGGTCGGTCTTGAACTCTATCTTGCCGCCGGCGGCTTCGCGGGCGTCATAGAGGTCGCGCGTCAGTTCGGTCTGGCCATAGATGATCACCGGCTTGTCGGTGTGTTCAGTGAAATCGAGGTGGAACATCTGGTCGCCATAGGCGATCTGGGCGCCGTTGTGGACGAAGCCCTCTTTGTTCATTCGTTCGGAGACGCCGGCCTCGGTCATCAGGTTGACCAGACCCTGTTCCAGAACGCCCGCGCGGATGCGGCCGAGCACGTAGCTGCGGGTCTTGCGTTCCAGTACAATGCTGTCGATGCCGCGTTTGTAAAGCAACTGCGACAACAGCAGTCCCGACGGGCCGCCGCCGATTATCGCAACCTGTGTTCTCAACCGTAACCCTCCCGCAAGCGATCCGCGAAACCGCGCGGAATCGATTCAAGGTCCGCTATTTCGGGTCGTTTGTCGAGATTGCAGGTTGAAGGCGAGAAGGGCGGTTATTCGCCGCGCGCGATGGCCGCCACGCCGGTTCTTGCGACGTCGGCCAGACCGAGCGGGCGCATGAGTTCCACGAAAGCATCGATCTTTTCGGGCGTTCCGGTCAGTTCGAAGACAAAGCTGGACAGGGTGGAGTCGACCACGTTGGCGCGGAATACGCCCGATGTGCGCAGGGCTTCGACCCGTTTTTCGCCGGTACCGATCACCTTGATCAGGGCCAGTTCACGC
>JBFIHV010000104.1:0-7956 GCA_041601595.1 Amylibacter sp.
ATCGCCTGCGGTATCGTCGAGGGCGCGGATCTGGGCGAGAGCGCCCGCGCCGCGCTGCTGACCCGCGGTTTTGCCGAGATGTCGCGCCTGGCGGAGGCCATGGGCGCGGAACCGGAAACGCTGGTCGGCCTGTCGGGCTTCGGCGATCTGGTGCTGACCTCCACCTCGGCGCAATCCCGGAATTTCGCCTACGGCTACGGTCTGGGCCGGGGCGACGGGTTCGCCACGACCAAGACCGTCGAGGGCATCGCCACGGCCAAGGCGACCGTGGCCGTGGCCGGGGTCTATGACCTCGACCTGCCGGTGGCGCGCACTGTCGCGGCCGTTCTGGAAGAAAGAATGACAATCAAAGAGGCGCTGAATTACCTGATGTCGCGCCCGCTCAAGAAGGAAAGCTGATATGCTGTTTGCCGTTATCTGTACCGACAAATCCGGTGGACTGCCCTTGCGGATGGAAACCCGACCCGCGCATCTGGACTATCTGAAGGCCACCAATGCAGTGCAGGCCGGACCCTTTCTGGACGCGGAGGGCAAGCCCTGCGGCTCGCTTGTCATCATCGAAGCCTCCGACCGCGCCGCGGCTGCGGACTGGGCCGCGAAAGACCCCTATGCGCTGGCCGGATTGTTTTCCGATGTCCGTGTCGAGCAGTGGAACAAGGTGATCGGCTGATGGCGTTCTGGCTGTTCAAATCGGAACCGAACACCTGGGGCTGGGACAAGCAGAAGGCCAGGGGCGCGGCCGGCGAGCAATGGGACGGCGTCCGCAACTATCAGGCCCGCAATTTCATGCGCGACATGAAGGTCGGCGACCTCGGGTTTTTCTATCACTCGGTGAACGAGAAACGGATCGTCGGCATCGTCCGCGTCATCGCCGAAGCACACCCCGACAGCACCACGGACGATCCGCGCTGGGAATGCGTCGATATCGCCGCGGTGGCGGACATGCCGCAGCCAGTGACGCTGGAGCAGGTCAAGGCCGATCCGCGGCTGTCGGACATGGTGCTGGTCAGGAACTCCCGCCTGTCGGTCCAGCCGGTGACGGCGGCCGAATGGGCGCTGGTCTGCGAGATGGGCGGCTACAAGGCTTAGTCGATCACCAGATCGGTCAGTTCGAACCTGGTGACGTCGACCAGGCCCAGATCGGAGATCCGCAGCTCCGGTATCACCACCAGCGCCAGCAGCGAATGCTGCATATAACTGTTGTTGAGCCTATTGCCGCAGGCCGCCATGGCGTCGATCATCTGTCCGGTCAGGGCGGCGACCTCTTCGGCGGGGCGGTCCGACATCAGGCCCGCCACCGGCAGGGGGATCAGCGCCAGTTCCTTGCCGTCCTTGAACACGCAGATGCCGCCGCCGACTTCGCCCAGCCGGTTCGCGGCCAGCGCCATGTCCGCCTTGGACGTGCCGACGACGATCATGTGGTGGCTGTCATGCGCCACGGTCGAGGCCACGGCGCAGTCGCCCTTGTAGCCGAAGCCGCTGACGAAACCGTTGACCACGTCGCCGGTCCGGCGATGCCGCTCGACCAGCGCGATCTGGCAGATGTCGCGCGCCGGATCGCCCGCGATCAGCCCGTCGCGAACGGCCAAATCGGCGGTCAGCGCTTTGGTCGGGGCCTGGTTTTCCACAACGCCGATGACGCGGCATTTGGCGGTATCGTTGTGACCCTGCGCTGAAATATCGAAATCCGATGCCGACAGGTCGCGGCCCATGCGCACCGTCCGGCGACTGTGGGCTGGCCAGTCGAACAATGTATTCGGCGTCAGGCGTTTGCCGTTTTCCGCAACCTTGCGGCCGCGCGCGTAAACCACCTCAATCGGCAGGGTTTTTAGGTCCGAGGTCAGGATCAGGTCGGCCCGCCTGCCCGGCGTGATCGACCCCAATTCGCGCTCCAGCCCGAAATGCGTCGCCGTGTTGATCGTCGCCATTTGCAGCGCGATCAGCGGGTCGCAACCGCAGGCGATGGCATGCCGCACGACGCGGTTCATGTGGCCGTCGTTGACCAAAGTGCCGGAATGACAATCGTCGGTGCACAGGATGAAATTTCGCGGGTCCAGTCCCTTTTCCGTCACCGCCGTGATCTGGCTTTCGACGTCATACCAGGCCGAACCCAGCCGCATCATAGAGCGCATCCCCTGCCGCACGCGGGCAATGGCGTCGGCCTCGCAGGTGCCTTCGTGATCGTCCGCCGGACCGCCTGCGACATAGGCATGGAACGCCGGCCCCAAGTCGGGCGAGGCGTAGTGCCCGCCGACGGTCTTGCCCGCACGCTGGGTCGCCGCGATCTCGGCCAGCATCTTGGGATCGCCATTGGCCACGCCCGGAAAGTTCATCATCTCGCCCAGCCCGATGATATTGGGCCAGCCCATCGCCTCGGCCACATCCTCGGCAGAGATCTCGAATCCGGTGGTCTCCAGCCCCGGCGCCGAGGGCGCACAGGACGGCATCTGCACGAAAACGTTGACCGGCTGCACCATTGCCTCGTCATGCATCAGCCGCACACCCTCCAGACCCATGACATTGGCGACCTCGTGCGGATCGGTGAACATGGTCGTGGTCCCGTGCGGAATTACGGCTTCGGCGAAACGCGACACGGTCAGCATGCCGCTTTCGATATGCATATGCGCGTCGCAGAGGCCCGGAACGGCAAAGCGACCGCCGCCGTCGATGACCTGCGTGTCAGGGCCGATGCAGTGGCTCGCGTCGGACCCGCAATAGGCGAACCGGCCGTGCCGGATGGCCAGTTCGGAGTTCGGGATAACCTCGCGGCTGTGGACGTTGACCCATTGAACGTTCCGGATCACCAGATCGGCAGGTTTGCGGCCGGCGGCTACGGCCACCAGATCGGCGGCGACATCGGGCCATGCGGGGAAAGATTTGATATCGTGCTGTTCCATGCGACAAGAGTGTCACCGTCCTCGGAAACGTGCAAGACCGTTGCCTTGCGTGCCGGTCACCGGCAAAGTAACGTCACGGCAAACCGGCGCCCCTGCGCCGGAAACAGGAGGATGAGATGGGATTTCTGGCAGTTGTACTGGCCGCGGCGGCGGCCTATGGATTCGGTGCGCTGTGGTACATGGCGCTGGCGAAACAGTGGATGGCGGCGGCCGGGCTGACCGGGGACAGGATCGGGGGCAGCCGCGGCAGGCAAGACCCGAAACCCTTCATCATCAGCGGTATCTGCATGATCCTCGTGGCCGGCATGATGCGCCATATCTTCGCCGCCAGCGGCATAGACGGCGCGGGGCTCGGCCTGATGGCCGGGTTCGGTCTGGGGCTGTTCATCGCAACACCCTGGATCGCCACGAACAACGCCTTCGGCCAGCGGCCCTTCACCCTGACGCTGATCGACGGCGCCTACGCCAGCGTCGGTTGCGCCCTGATGGGGCTGGTGCTGGGCCTGTTCTAGGCGCGCATGGCTGAAAAACGAAGGAGGCTTCCATTTTGGAAGCCTCCTGTCGCCAGGTAACTACCCGACTGATCGCAGTGATTTCGGGGGGCCGCGATCATGCAGTTTCCCGAGCCCGTACAGGGAAATGCGGGTCGGTCATGTTAACCAAGCAATATTCAGCGAAAATTAGCCTCAAATCGTTCTGAAGCGCGCCCGGGACGGCAAAAGGGGCGCCTGCGCGCCCCTGTTTCAATTCGCTGTCCATCGTGAGTGTCAGGATCAGCCGTAGACGTGGTCTTTCTGGAAACGCTTGGTCAGCATGTAATAGATGACCGCGCGGTACTTGTTGCGATCCGACCGGCCGTATGTATCGATGATGTCATTCAACTGCACCATCAGGTCGGGGCTGTCGGGCAGGCCCAGTTTCTTGATCAGGAAGTTCTGTTTCACCGTTTCGAGTTCTGACTCCTGCGTTGCGGCGATGGTGGACGCGTCATCGTTATAGATCGTCGGACCGCAGCCGATGGTCACCTTGGTCAGCAGGTCCATGTCGACATCCCAGCCGCATTTGTTCCGCAAATCGTCCGCATATTTCGCTATCAGATCGTCGCGTTTGCCCATAAATTTCTCCTGTCTCTAATCGTGGTTGCTGTAAATCGTCCGGACGGCGCTGCCGGAGCAGATCGCGCCGCACCCGTCCGGCATCAGGATAGGGGAACGCGGGGCACAAAAAAAGAGGCAAATTCCGGTTTCGGAAATTGCCTCTTCGCTTACTTGGGCCCCTTCAGGGGCTTATGTCCGGATCAATAGCGGTAATGGTCCGGCTTGAAAGGTCCCTGCGCGGGCACTCCGATATAGTCGGCCTGCTCCTGCGACAGTTCTGTCAACTTCACGCCGATTTTCGCCAGATGCAGGCGGGCGACTTTCTCGTCCAGATGCTTGGGCAGGATATAGACCTTGTTCTCGTATTCGTCGCCCTTGGTCCACAGTTCGATCTGGGCCAGAACCTGGTTGGTGAAGGACGCCGACATGACGAAGGACGGGTGACCGGTGGCGTTGCCGAGGTTCAGCAGACGGCCCTCGGACAACAGGATGATCCGGTTGCCGGACGGCATCTCGATCATGTCCACCTGGTCCTTGATATTGGTCCATTTGTGGTTCTTAAGCGCGGCGATCTGAATCTCGTTGTCGAAATGGCCGATGTTGCCGACGATCGCCATGTCCTTCATCTCGCGCAGGTGCTCGATGCGGATGACATCCTTGTTGCCCGTGGTGGTGATGAAGATATCGGCGGTTTTCACCGCGTCTTCCAGCGTCACCACCTCGTAGCCGTCCATGGCCGCCTGCAAGGCGCAGATCGGATCGACCTCGGTGACTTTCACGCGCGCGCCTGCGCCGCGTAGCGAGGCCGAAGAGCCCTTGCCAACGTCGCCATAGCCGCAGACCACGGCGGTCTTGCCCGCCATCATCGTGTCGGTGGCGCGACGGATGCCGTCGACGAGGCTTTCCTTGCAGCCGTATTTATTGTCGAACTTGGATTTCGTAACCGAGTCGTTGACGTTGATCGCGGGAAACGGCAGCAGACCCTGTTCGACAAGCTGGTACAGGCGGTGAACGCCTGTTGTGGTTTCTTCTGACACGCCTTTCAGCGCATCGCGCTGTTTCGTGAACCAGCCCGGAGAGGCCTTCATCCGCTTCTTGATCTGGGCGAAGAGCGCAACCTCCTCGTCGGATTTCGGCGTCTCGATCAGGCCTGTTTCACCGGCCTCGACCCGCGCGCCCAGCAGGATGTACAGCGTCGCATCGCCGCCGTCGTCGAGGATCAGGTTCGCGCCTTCGTCGAAATCGAAGATCTTGTCGGCATAGTCCCAGTATTCTTCCAGCGTTTCGCCCTTGATGGCGAAGACCGGAACGCCCGACGCGGCGATCGCCGCCGCCGCATGGTCCTGCGTCGAAAATATGTTGCAGGACGCCCAGCGCACCTGCGCGCCCAGCGCGGTCAGCGTCTCGATCAGCACGGCGGTCTGGATCGTCATATGCAGCGATCCGGCGATCCGCGCGCCCTTCAGCGGCTGGCTTTTGCCGTACTCCTCGCGCAGCGCCATCAGGCCCGGCATTTCGGTTTCGGCGATATCCAGCTCTTTGCGGCCGTAGTCGGCCAGAGCGATGTCTTTTACAATATAGTCGGCAGCCATTCCCTGACGCTCCTTTTCACAAATTCAGACCGCACCTATCAAAGGGCGCGTGATTTAACAAGCTAGGAGATTTCGGGGCTTTGACCAGTGTTTCGTTGCAGGACCCCGGCCGCAACGGAAGACGGTCGCACAGGTTCCGCCATAAGGGCTTGAACCGCGCCGGAATTGATGGGAAGTAGGTCCGGGAGTCAGAGCAACCGCCATTCCAACCCCTGAGACCTGAACCGGCCATGCCGAAATCCCCAACCCATAACAGAGCCTGGCAACGCATGCTGTCCGGCAGACGGCTCGACCTGCTGAATCCCTCTCCGCTGGATATCGAGATCGAGGATATCGCGCACGGTCTGGCCTTCGTCGCGCGCTGGAACGGCCAGACGCGCGGCGATTACCCCTATTCGGTGGCCGAGCATTCGGTGTTCGTCGAGGAACTGTTCACGCGCCTCAATCCGCGCATCGACCGGAAATGGCGGCTGGCGGCGCTGCTGCACGACGCGCCGGAATACGTGATCGGGGATATGATCTCACCGGTCAAGGCGGCAGTGGGGCCGGATTATGGCGAGCTTGACGCGCGGCTGACGGCCGCGATCCACACGCGCTTCGGCCTGCCTGCGGAAATTCCGGATGTGATCAAGAAGCAGATCAAGCGCGCCGACCGGCTGTCGGCCTGGCTGGAGGCGGTTCAGATCGCCGGATTTTCCGAAACGGAAGCGAACAGCCTGTTTGGCAAGCCCGTGTTGAAGGACCTGCCAAACCGGATCTTGAAACCGCATGCGCCTTTGGTCGTCAAAGGCCAGTTCCTGGAGCGGTTTTCCGACCTGAGCTGAGGCCGGCTTGAAAAGAGCACGGGGCTCTACCGCTTGCTTGGCGCGGCCTTGTCGGAAGTGTCCTGTGGTTTCACGCGGCTGGCTGTGAACAGGGCGCCCGAGAGTATCTGAAACATGGTCTGTCCTTTCGTGGTCGGCGGGGAGAATCGCCTTTTGGGGTTTGAGGTTGACTCTGTATGCTCCCAACTGCAAAAAATGTCGAAACAGTATGAATGTTGAATTGTAAGACAGGCTAACAGATGGACTGGTCCCGCATCCCCTCTCTCTCGGCCCTGCGCGCCTTCGAGGCCGCCGCCCGCCACGGCAGCTTCAGTCAGGCGGCGGCGGAACTGAACGTCACCCACGCGGCCATTGCCCAGCATGTCCGCGCGCTGGAGGACCGCTGTTCGGAAACCCTGATGACGCGGCAGGGGCGCGGCATGGCGCTGACCCCCGCCGGCATCGAGTTCGCCGCCAGCCTGCGTGCAGGCTTCACGCTGATCGCCGACGCGGTGGACACATTGGAGCAGTCCTCGCAGACCCGGCCGCTGAATATCTCGATGACGCCGTCCTTCGCGGCCAACTGGCTGATCCCGAAGCTGGGATCGTTCTGGGCCGAGCATCCCGAGATCACCGTCAACATGAATCCGGGCTACGCGCTGGTCGATCTGGCCAATGACGGGTTCGACATGGCGATCCGCTATGGCAGCGGTCACTGGGCCGGCGTGCAGAGCGAACCGCTGACCCACGGCAATTTCGTGGTGGTTGCGCGGCCCGATCTGGTGGCCGGTCGCGACATCACCAGCGTGGCGGATGCCGCAGGCCTGACATGGCTGTGGGAACGGATGATGCTGGAGCATCAGGCGCTGGTCGAAGCCGAGGGTCTGGATATCTCCAAAACGCGCGCGACAATTTTCGAGAACAACGAACTCGCCCTGTCCGCCACGCGCGAGGGACTCGGCTGTTCGGTGCAGGCACGGGTTCTGGTGGAACGCGACATCGCTTCGGGGACGCTGACGCAGATCTGCGCCCTGAAACACGCGGATCTGGGATACTATCTGGTGACGCGTCCCGGACGCGAGACACCGGCGCTTAAAACCTTCAAGAAGTGGCTGCGGAAGGTGGCCGGACCGGCCTAGCGCGGGCTGCGTTTCGCAAGAATGCGCTGCAGCGTGCGGCGGTGCATATTCAGACGCCGCGCGGTTTCGCTGACGTTCCGGTCGCACAATTCAAAAACGCGCTGGATATGTTCCCAGCGCACACGGTCGGCGGACATCGGGTTTTCCGGCGGCGGCGGCTTGGCGCCGGGCGTGGCCAGCAGCGCGTGCATGATGTCGTTGGCGTCCGCCGGCTTCGACAGGTAGTCGGTGGCGCCGATCTTGACGGCCGCCACGGCGGTGGCGATCGCGCCGTATCCGGTCAGCACCACGATACGGGCATCAGGGCGGCGGGTGCGCAAAACCTCGACCACGTCCAGCCCGTTTCCGTCCTCCAGACGCAGGTCTACAACGGCATAGGCGGGGGGCGTGGCGGTGCAGAAGGCGCGTCCGGCGACGACGGAATCCAG
>JBFIHV010000105.1:0-7943 GCA_041601595.1 Amylibacter sp.
GCCGAATCCAGCACAACGAGTAACGCGCGCGGCATCAGCCGATCCTTTCATAAATAAGAGGCGTCTTTTTCGGAGCTTCGCCAATATGATAGGCTGCCTGAACCGCCGACTTTGCCCATTCCAGCGCGTCCTGGCTGCTGGCATGAATCCGCGCCAGCGGTCTGGATCGGTCCACGATATCGCCAAGCGCGGCCATGTCCTGAAATCCTACGCCCATATCGATCCTGTCGGTCTCGCGCTTGCGCCCGCCGCCGAGTTCAATGAGCGCAAGGCCTAGATCACGGGTCTCGATCCGGTTGACCGCGCCTTCGGTATTGGCGAAGACATCGCCGGTGAATTTGGCCTGCGCCAGATGAGCCGACGTGTTTTCCATGAAATCGACCGGTCCGCCCAGCGCCGCGACCATCCTGGCGAAAATCTCGGCCGCGCGGCCGGACGTCATTGCGTCCATCACCATCGTCAGCCCTTCGGCACGGGTCTCCGCCAGCCCGCAAAGCCGCAGCAGATCGGCGCATTGTATGTATGTCACCTCTTCCAGCCGTTCGTCCCTTGCCGCGCCTTTCAGGATCGCCACCGCGTTCGCCACCTCCAGCGCGTTGCCAACGGTGCTGGCCAAGGGCTGGTTCATGTCGGTGATCAGCGCCGCCGATTTGCAGCCCGCGCCATTCGCCACATCGACCAGAGCATGCGCCATGTTCCGGGCGTGCCCGATATCGGTCATGAAGGCTCCGGACCCGACCTTGACGTCCGACATCAGGAAATCCAGCCCGGCCGCCAGTTTCTTTGAGAGGATCGAGGATGTAATCAGGTCAATCGTCGGCACTGTCCCCGTCACATCGCGAATGGCATAGAGCCGTTTGTCGGCGGGCGCGATATCGCCGGTCTGGCCGATGATAGCGCATCCGACATCGCGTGTAACACGCTTGAGCATGTCGATATCCGGCTGGGTCCGGTATCCCGGAATGGAGTCGAATTTATCGAGCGTTCCGCCCGTATGCCCCAAACCGCGCCCCGAGATCATCGGAACATAGGCCCCGCAGGCGGCAAGCACGGGCGCGGCGATCAATGACACCGTGTCGCCGACACCGCCTGTAGAATGCTTATCCACGACCGGCCCCGGCAGGTCCCACGTCAGGACGACGCCGCTGTCGCGCATTAAGGTCGTCAAGTTGACGAGCTCGTCGACATTGACCCCGTTCAGGAATACCGCCATGGCGAAGGCTCCGGCCTGGGCATCCGACAGGTTTCCGTTTGCCAGCCCCTCTACTATAAATGACAATTCCTCGGGCGTCAGGACCAGCCCGTCGCGTTTTTTCCCGATGACTTCGGCTGCCAGCATCAGTAACCCTCCTCCGCGATGTCGCGATCTGCTGTTCCGTCCAGCACCGCCAGTAAATCGTCCAGGAGCCTTGCCGAACCGATGCGGAAGGTCTGCGGCGTGACCCAGCCCTCGCCCATGATCTCGTTTGCCAGATCGATATATTCTGCCGCGGCCTCGGTGGTCCGAACGCCGCCGGACGGCTTGAACCCGACCGCCACGCCAGAGTCGCGGATCGCCTCTAAAACGGTTCTTGCGGCTTTTGGTGTGGCATTGACGCCGACTTTTCCAGTCGAGGTTTTCAGGAAATCCGCGCCGCCCTTTATCGCTTCTTTCGCGGCCTCGGCTATCCTCTGGGGAGTATCAAGCATGCCGGTTTCCAGAATGGCCTTCAGTGTCGCGCTGCCGGCAGCCGATCTGACGCTGCGCACGGTGGGCGCGACCACGCCGGAATGGCCTTCCAGAATATCGTCCCACGGAATGACCATATCGATTTCGTCGGCTCCGTCTTCGATCGCCTGCACGGTCATGCCGCGCACTTCGGCGATGCTGTTCTGACCGGAGGGAAAATTGACGACCGTCGCCACCTTCACGGGCGTCGCGTGCAGCAAGGATTTCGCCTGTGCGACGAACCGAGGCCAGATGCAAACAGCCGAAACAGGCCCGTGTCGCGTCACGGCTCTGGCGCAAAGCTCTTCGATCGCCGCTGCGTCGCAGTCGTCGTCGAGATTGGTCAGATCCAGACAGGACAGCGCCAGAGCCGCTGTTTGCTTCCGATCCGTCATCCGCCGCTCCGCAGGTGGTCCTTGCCGAAGGTCGCCGGCAGGATGTCCGCCAGTCGCCACTTGGCCTGAACCCCCGACAGATCCGCAAGGTAGACTGTCATGTCCGGATCGCCGAATTCCGCCAGCTTCTGGCGGCACCCGCCGCAGGGCGAGACGACAGGATCAGCCTCTGCAACGACGAGGATCTCGATGATTTTCTGCTGACCGCCCGCGACCATGGCCGATATCGCGCCCGCCTCGGAACAGCAGCCTTCCGGATAGGCGACATTTTCGACGTTGCATCCGACGAAGACTTGTCCGTTCGCTGCGCGCAGTGCCGCTCCGACGGGAAATCGTGAATATGGCGCATAGGCGCGTAGCCGCACATTCTTCGCGGCCTCAAATAATTCCTGGCTCACTCTGGGGTTCCTTTGCAAACTTCGACTTCGCTGACAGAGTGCGGCAGGCCCGCACACTAATCAACTGACGAGTTCTGCCAAGATTCCAGCTTTCGGTAAAGGGTTGACGGTGCGACACTTAGAATTTCGGCCGCTTTCGGAACAGAGCCCTTGCAGCGCACAATGGTCGCCTTGATGAAGCGCTGTTCGACCTCGGACAGCGACAGGCCGACCAGGTTGTCGACGGCCAGATCGGCCGCGATGTTGTTTTGGCCCGCGCCATTCAGCGGATCGTGACCGGTTTTGGCGAACTGCGCGATTTCATCGCCCAGCATATCGGCTTCGATCACACCGGCCGAATAGAAAGAAACGGCCGTTTCAAGCACCGCCTGCAACTGCTTGATGTTCCGCGGCCACGCGTACTCTGTCATCACGTCCTTCGCCGCCTGCGACAATACAGGCGGCGTGCTGTCGCGCCGCAAGGCCAGAAGGCGCAGGAACTCTTCCGCACAGGGAACGATGTCCGCCTTTCGTTCCCGCAATGGCGGAACGGTCAGCGGCATGCCATAGAGCTTCGACAACAAGTCGCGGCGAAAACGGCCCGACCGGACCTCTGTCAGCGGATCTTTGGTGCTGGTGCTGATGATCCTGACCTTCAGGCGGCCCGAACTTTCCGAGGGAATGAAGCCGTCCGGAATCCATTGCAGGAACCGAAGGAGTTCGAGCTGTTGCGCCATCCCCAGTTCGCAGACTTCTTTCAGTATCAGCGTTCCACCCCGGAGATACTCCAAGACATCGTGCGGCGACCGCTGGTCAAGCGCCGCCAACTGCGGGATTGCGCTTGAAAAAAGATCGCCGTCTGGTCCGGTCGGAGCACCCTCCGAGCAATCCAACTCTATCAGCGGCCCCTGTCCATAGGGCGAGTTCTTGTGCAGCAGCCCGGCAAGGTAATCCTTGTCCAGCCCCTCTTCGCCGAAGACGAATATGGAGCTATCCGTGCGCGACAACTCGGAAATTCGGGCCCGCAGCGCACGGATAGCCTGCGAGTCGCCTGCAAAACCGTCCTGTGTCGCATCACCTGCCCGGGAATTCAGGGCCTCGGTCGCCTTCTCCACGGATGCGATCAGTTTTTCGCCACTGAACGGTTTGACAAGGAAATCCACCGCCCCGGAGCGCATCGCCTGGATCGCCTTGCTCAGCGAGCCGTTGGCCGTAACGACGATGATTTGCGTGTCGGGACTGGTCAGGAGTATTTCGTCCAGCAGATCAAGTCCGTCGCCGTCCGGCAGGTTGAGATCGAGCAGGACGACCGGATAGTTGCTCTTTGCGAGAAGTCCGCGCGCGTCTTCGATGGTTCCGGCGCAGTCGGCCGGACGGCCCGCTTTTTCAAGGATCGACAGGTAAAGGACCTGCATCGTTGGCGTATCTTCTACCAGCAGAATTTCCGGTGTGCCGCTCATCTAGTTTCGTTTCCTCTGTTCATTCACAAAGTCGATCAACCTTGCGATATCTTCCGTGCAGGCCCTGCTTTTGGCATCGACCTGTTCCAGATTTCCGTCGTTGGCGAAAAGATTGAGGCTCTGGGCATTGCTCAGCAGACGGCTCGCCCCGACGGCGCCGGCAAGCGAGATCAAAACATGCGATGCGCGTCGAACCGCCAGAAGATCGTGCTCCCTGTTCGCGGCGCAGATTTCCGTCTCGAGGTCCGACAGGTCCATAACGATCTTGTCCAGAATGGCGTAGAACGCCTCATCGCCGACCGAGTTTTTCAGCCCGAGATATATGTTCATATCTATGAACGGCAGCCAGGCGTTTCGCTCGCCCGACAAATCCTGCTGTTCCGTGAGCCGTTTCAGCCCGTTCAGAATCCGGTTGATCGTACGGCCCAGTTCCTTGGTGTTGGTCACCGGTTTCGCTATCGTGCCATCTGCACCCGCCGCCATGATTTTGTCGCGGTGCTCCTCCAGAACGAAAGCCGTCAGCGCAATCATCGGAAGGGCGGATTTCGCGTCGTCGCGGGCGCGGACCTCCTGAATGACCTCTATGCCGGTCTTTTCGGGCATTTCGATATCCAGCAGGATCACATCGAACTTGCCGGTTTCGATCATGTTCAGCGCCAGTTGGCCGTTTTCCACGACCGTTACTTTCGCGCCCAGCCTCTCGAGCATATTCAGCGCGACCAACTGGCTGGTCTTGTTGTCCTCTGCCAGAAGAAAGTGCAGTCCGGTCAACAGATGTCCCGATGTATTCTGCATCTCGAGCATTTCGCGGCTGATCTGACTCGGACGCCAGGCCGTGCCGGGAAACCGCGCGGTTATGCAGGCTCCGGTCGCGGTGTTCTCGATATTGATCTTGCCGCCCAACTGCTTGAGCAGTTTCTTGACACTGTGCAAGCCGATGCCGGTTCCCGGCCTGGCGGATGCCGACGGCCTGCCGCAGAATTCGAACAGGGTTTGCATGGCTTCCTTGCTGAAGCCGGGTCCGTTATCCTGCACGCGAAACACAAGCGCGTCGATCTTGCCCATTTCGACAATCAGGCTGACTTCGCCCTCGACGGTATATTTGAAGGCATTTTCCAGAATATTGGATAATACACGTTCCAGCAAAGCCCGCGGGATAGCGACATATCTCGGCAGGCCGTCGCCCAGAATCAGATTGAAGCGCAGGTTCTTTTGGCCCGCGACGCCGACCCAGCGCCTGCGGGTGCGCTCCAGGAATTCCGGCAGATCAATGAAGCTGATCGTTTCCGCGTCGCTGCCGGAGTGGGTCTGGAGATTGACCGACAACTCGTCCATCAGCGAAACAAGAGCTTCGCTCGATGCAAGAATGCGCTCCATCTGCGCCTTGTTCGCCCCGGACAATTGCGTCATGTCCAACAGTTGCAGGCCACCGACCACGTCAGCCAGTGCCGCGCGCAGGTCGTGGCTCATCAACGGCTCCGAATACCTCGAATGTTCGGATCTTCCTCGCGCCTTGTCACGACTCATAGCGGCCAGCCCTATCGGAAAATTGCAAAATGCAATTCCCGGCATTTAGAGCTATTTCCGGCCCGCATGCAACCTTTACGTGAAAAACTTATGCCGCCGGATAGCCAACCTGGCGCAAGGCGGTCGTTATCTCGTCCAGAATGGCGGGGTCGTCAATGGTGGCCGGCATTTTCCAGCTTTCGCCATCGGCGATCTTGGCCATGGTTCCGCGCAAGACTTTACCCGAGCGGGTCTTCGGCAGGCGGTCGACCACTATCGCGGTTTTGAAGGCCGCGACCGGACCGATCTTGTCGCGAACCAGCCTGACGCATTCCGCCACGATCTCGGTGGCGGGCCGCGTGACGCCGGAATTCAGACACAGAAATCCGAGCGGCATCTGGCCCTTGAGGTCGTCTGCGGCGCCAATCACCGCGCATTCCGCCACATCCGGATGGCCTGCCAGAACCTCTTCCATCTGGCCGGTTGACAGGCGGTGACCGGCCACGTTGATCACATCGTCCGTCCGCGCCATGATATAAAGGTAGCCGTTCTCGTCCTTGTAGCCTGCATCTCCGGTCTCGTAATAACCGGGGAATGTATCCAGATAGCTTTTCCGGAACCGCTCCTCGGCATTCCAGAGCGTTGGCAGGGTTCCGGGCGGCAGCGGCAGTTTGACGGCAATCGCGCCCAACTCGCCCGCAGGCAATTCCCTGCCGTCTTCGGACAGGATATGAACGTCGTAGCCCGGCATTGGCACGGTCGGCGATCCAAGTTTGACCGGCAATTTCTCGATCCCATAGGGATTGGCGACGATGGCGTAGCCGGTTTCGGTCTGCCACCAGTGATCGATGACCGGAACCTTCAGGTGCTTTTCCGCCCATTCGATGGTCGCCGGATCGGCGCGCTCGCCGGCCAGAAACAGCGATTGCAGGCAGCTTGTGTCATATTTCTTCAGGAACTCGCCCTTCGGATCGACACGCTTTATGGCGCGGAAAGCGGTCGGCGCGGTGAACAGGACCTTGACGTTGTGTTCGGAAATCACCCGCCAGAATGTGCCGGCATCCGGGGTGCCGACCGGCTTGCCTTCGAAGACCACCGTCGTGTTGCCGTGGATCAGTGGCGCATAGCAAATGTAGCTGTGCCCGACGATCCAGCCGACATCGCTGGCGGCCCAGTACACGTCGCCCGGCTCCACATCATAGATATTCTTCATGGTCCAGTTCAGCGCGACCAGATGCCCGCCCGCGGGGCGCACGACGCCCTTGGGCTGTCCCGTCGTGCCGGAGGTGTAAAGGATATAGACCGGATCCATCCCTCCCACCGGCACGCAATCAGCCAGCGGCGCATCGGCCTGAAAGGCTTGCCAGTCGAAATCGCGGCCTTCGGTCAGGTCGGCGGCCAACTGGTCCCGTTGCAGGATGACCGTGAACTCCGGTTTGTGGCGCGCCATTTCGATGGCGCCGTCCAGCAGCGGCTTGTAGGCAACCACCCGCGACGGTTCGATCCCGCAGGATGCGGCTATGATGGCTTTCGGTTTGGCGTCGTCGATCCGCGTTGCCAGTTCGTTTGCCGCAAAGCCGCCGAACACGACGGAGTGGATCGCCCCGATGCGGGCGCAGGCCAGCATCGCCACCAAGGCTTGCGGGACCATCGGCATATAGATGATGACCCGGTCGCCCTTTTCGATGCCCTGACGCAAAAGCGCCCCGCCCAGACGTGCGGTCTGTTCTTGCAACTGCGCAAAGGTGACCGTGTCCTTGACGCCGGTTATCGGGCTGTCATAGATGATCGCCGCCTGGTCGCCGCGCCCCCGCTCCACATGGCGGTCGACGGCGTTGTAGCAGGTGTTGACGACCCCGTCGCGGAACCATTCGTAAAAGGGCGCGCGGTCATCGAACAGGGCTTTGCTCGGCTTCCTGATCCAGTCGATCTTTTCGGCCTGTTCCATCCAGAATTTTTCCGGATCAGCCTGTGCCGCTTCGTAAATTTCCTTGTAAGACATGGTTTCCTCCCATTGCCCTCGTTCGAACTCGTTTACCTGCTTCCGTTCGAGATCAGGTCAAAGACCTCTCTCGCCGCTTCCGGTATGTTGGTGCCGGGACCGAAAATCGCCCGCACGCCGCACTGTTTCAGAAAATTGTAGTCGTTCTGTGGGATCACCCCGCCACAAACCACGATGATATCGCCGCGCCCTCGGTTTTTCAGGGCATGGATCAGCTGCGGCGCCAGCGTTGTGTGACCGGCCGCCTGACTGGAAATCCCGACCACGTGCACGTCCTCGGCGATGGCATCCCGGGCTGCCTCTTCCGGGGTCTGGAACAATTCGCCCATGACAACCTCGAAGCCGATATCGCCGAAGGCGCTGGCGATCACCTTGCCGCCGCGGTCGTGGCCGTCCTGCCCCAGTTTCGCGACATACATCTTTGGCCGGCGATGGTTCTTTTTCTCAAAGGTCTCGATTTCGGTCTGCAGCGCCTTGAAAACGGGATCGCCGGCA
>JBFIHV010000106.1:0-7928 GCA_041601595.1 Amylibacter sp.
CCGCGGTTCTTGTTGTTGGTCAGCGCGACATAGACCTCGGCCCGGGTCGGGTTGGAGGCGACCCATTCCGGCCGGTCCATCGTGGTTGCCCCAACGATCGAGCCCGCCTGCCGCGTGTGGATGCAGATCTCGGCCTTGTCCAGTCCGGTGGTCTCGGGCGTCAGCGGCAGCCACTGGCCGCGCTGGTCGTCGGTGAACTTCGCGACATAGAGCGTGCCGTTGGTCAGCAGGTCATCGGTGTCCGCGCCCTCGGCGTAATAACCGTCCGAGACATAGCGGTACAGGAACTCGCCGCGCTCGTCATCGCCGAGGAAAACGACGATCCGGCCGTCGGCGGCAACCACCAGCTCTGCGTTTTCGTGTTTGAAGCGGCCCAGCGCGGTGTGCTTCTTCGGCGTTGAAGCCGGATCGGCGGGATCGATCTCGACCACATAGCCCGCGCGGTTCGGTTCGTTCGGGTGTTTCGAGATGTCGAAGCGCTCGTCGTATTTTCCCCAGCCGTAGCCGACGTCTTTCAGCCCGATGCCGTAGCGTTTGAAACGGGCCGGAATTTCCAGCGCTTCGTCGGAGGACGAGAAATAGCCGTTGAAATTCTCTTCGCAGGCCAGATAGGTGCCCCAGGGCGTGCGGCCGTTGCCGCAGTTGTTCCAGGTGCCGAGCGTCCGGCGGCCGGTCGGGTCGGCGGCGGTCTGCAGCAGGGGATGTCCTGCGGCGGGGCCGGTCAGGTCCATCGGCGTGTCGGCGGTAATGCGGCGGTTCAGCGGGCTGTCCTTGACGATGGCCCATTTGCCGTCCTGTTCGGCGATTTCTGCAATGCTGACGCCATGCGCCGCCTTGCCCTTGCGGATGTCGTCCGCGTTTTCCGGTTTGCCGCTGGCGCGATTGCCGTAAAGGATCTCGACATTGGTATATTCGTTGTTCGCCACCAGCACCTGGCGCGCGCCGATGCTGAATACGGACATGCCGTCATTGTTGTCGCCAAAGGCGCGTTCCTGGCTGGCGCCGGTGCCGCGCGTGACCGGATCGAACGCGGGGGCGTCCGACCAAAGCGGGTCGCCCCATTTGAAGGCCGCTTCCCACTGGTAGCCGTCCGGAACGGTGATCGTGTCGTCGCTGTTGGCCGTCACCGGGTCGAAGCCGAAACGGCTTGTCGCGGCCTCGGCTACCCCTACGAGGGACGATGTCCCGAGTATGAAGCTGCCGGCCCCGAAGGTGACAAGGCCCGACAGGACGCCGCGGCGCGTCATGGCGCGCGCCACGACCGCATCGAAGGCACAGGTTTCGGGTCTCGGGTTGTTCCGTTCGTCAAACTCGTCGAACGAAACCGTTTCGTTAAAGTCACGCATTGCTACACTCCATCATTAGGTTCCCCTGAACAGGCACGATTAGCCTTGTTCATGGTTAGAACCCGGACGATTCAGGAATGTGAAACAACGATGACGGAAATATGAAACCGCCCGATAGCTAAGTCTAGCGCGAGTGGATCAGCCCGACAATATCCTTCACGCCATCCAGAATCGGATCCGCGATGGCAGCCGCGCGGTTTGCGCCATCGCCGAGGATGCGATCGATCTCCGCCGGATCCGACATCAGGCGGGCCATTTCCGCGGAAATCGGCGCCAGATGCGCCACCGCCAGATCGACCAGCGCCGGTTTGAACTGTCCGAACTGCTGGCCGGAGAATTCGGCAAGGGTCTGTTCCGGGGTCTTGTTCGACAGGGCGGCGTAGATATTGATCAGGTTGCGGGCCTCGGGCCGCCCGTCAAGCTGGTCCAGCGTATCGGGCAGGGGTTCCGGATCGGTCTTGGCCTTGCGGATCTTCTTGGCGATCGTGTCGGCGTCGTCGGTCATGTTGATGCGGCTCATGTCGGACGGATCGGATTTCGACATTTTCTTGGTGCCGTCGCGCAGGCTCATCACACGGGTCGCCGCGCCGGCGATCACCGGCTCCGGCTCTGGGAAGAAATCGGTGCCGAAATCGTGGTTGAACTTGTTGGCGATGTCGCGGGTCAACTCGACATGCTGTTTCTGGTCCTCACCCACCGGAACATGCGTTGCCTTGTAGGCCAGAATGTCGGCCGCCATCAGCGACGGGTAGGCGTATAGGCCGAGCGAAACCTTTTCCGCGTTCTTGCCGGCCTTGTCCTTGAACTGGGTCATCCGGTTCATCCAGCCCAGCCGCGCGACGCAGTTGAATATCCAGCCCAGCTCGGCATGGGCCGAGACCTGGCTCTGGTTGAACAGGATGGATTTTTTCGGATCCAGACCGCAGGCGATATAGGCCGCGGCCAGCTCGCGCGTATTGCGGCGCAGGGTGTCGGGGTCCTGCCAGACGGTGATGGCATGCAGGTCGACCATGCAATAGATGGTTTCGATCCCCGAATCCTGCATCTCGACAAAGCGTTTCAAGGCGCCGAGGTAATTGCCGAGTGTCAGGTTGCCTGAGGGCTGGATGCCGGAAAAGACGCGCTGCGTGTGGACCGCTTCGGTCATAGTGTGTTACTCCGTCTGGACTTGTTGTCAGGGACGCCTTATCGCTGGCTTGACAGCCAAGGTCAACTGATGTGAGTGCCGAAATGTACGATCCGAACGCCAATGAATCGCCCCTCAACCCGCTGCCGCCGGTGGTCTGGTTGCTGGCGCTTGCCATGGTTGCGGCGGAACTGGTGTTGCAGGCCGGCGAAGCCGGATTTGTCGGCGGGCCCGAAGCCATAGGCTGGCGGCTGGATATGGCGCGCGACTACGGATTTTTCGACACGGTGTTCGACTGGATGCGCCAGACCGGAAACTATCCGCCGGAACATCTTCTGCGCTTCGCGACCTTCCATTTCATTCACGGCAATTTCACACATGCGGCCTTTGTCGTGGTTTTCGTTCTGGCGCTGGGCAAGTTTGTGGCAGAGCTGTTCAGCCCGCTGGCCGTGCTCCTGGTCTTTTTCGGCAGCGCCGTGATCGGCGCGGCGCTCTATTCCGTCATTCTGGACGAGAACGACCTGCTGATCGGCGGCTATCCGGGCGTTTACGGCCTGATCGGGGCGTTCACGTGGATTCTGTTCACCGACATGCGCAACACGGGGCAAAACGGGCTGGCGGCGTTTCGCCTGATCGCTTTCTTCATGGCGATTCAGCTGGTCTACAAGATCCTGTTCGGTACATCGAACCAGTGGCTGGCGGAACTCATGGCGTTTTTCACCGGCTTTGCGCTGTCTTTCGTGCTCGGCCCGGATGCGCGACGGCGGATCGGCGGATACATCGAACGGATGAGGGCGCGCGAATAGGCGGTATGACCGCCTCATTCGGGCCGACAGATCTGGCAAAAGGCAGAACGCAGGTGCAGGCAAAACTGACAACCCTCAAGTTCCTGGTGCAGTTCCTTCCGATCTGGCTGCTGCTGAACGGGGCGCGCGTGTTCCCGTTTCCGGTCCGTGTCCGCCTGTTCGGGGCGGTCCTGGCGGCCGTGGCCACGCTTGTCCCGCCCGCGCGGCGGCGGGCGGAGCGCAACCTGGCGCTGGCGTTTCCCGACATGTCACGGGGCGAATTGCGCCGGACCAGCATCGCGGTTGCGCGGAACGTCGGGTCTACGCTCTGCGAGATACTCAACAACGACTTGCTGGCTGTCGAAGCGCGAAAGGCCGAAGTCTCGGGACCGGGGCTGGAGGTGTTGAAGCAGGCCAAGGCAGAGGGCAGGGGCGCGATAGTGATCTCTGCCCATTACGGCCAGTGGGAGGCAATCCGGCACGTGCTGATGCAAGAGGGCATGGAAACCGGCGCCGTCTACAAGCCGAACACGAATCCGTTCTACGAGCGGATTTTCCTGACGGCGATCCGTAAGGGAGGTGAACCGGTGGTGGAAAGCGGGGCAGCCGGTATGGTTCAGGCCATACGCCATATAAAGAAAGGCGGGTTTTTCGCCATCCTGCCGGATCAGCGGTTCCGGAAAGGTACGCCCCTGCCGTTTTTCGGGCATCCTGCCTGGACAAGTCTGGTGCCTGCGGATCTGGCGTTGAAATACGATATTCCGCTGGTTCCCGCCTATGCCACGCGACACCGCGACGGCACCATCGGGATCGAGTTCGAGGCTCCGATCCCGCACAGCACCGCGGCAGAGATGATGCAGGAGAGTCTGAAGGGGCTGGAGGCGCGTATCCGGGCCCATCCGGAGCAGTGGTACTGGTACCACAACCGCTGGTAAACACGCTGCGGCACGGATCGGCCCGCGTTATCGGGCTATTGCTTCGCGATGCGAAAAACGGGATTTCCGATTTTGGACAAACGAAAAGGCGCAAGGGCCAAAGCCCAGACGCCTTCTGGTCTTGTCGATTAACTTACAGCGCCAAACGACCGCGATCACCGCCCGCAGCAGGGGCCGCCGTAAAGGTCAACTGATATCAGTTGGTGCCGGAGCTGGAGCTGCCGCCCACTGCGACACCGATCAGCACGAGCGCTGCCAGAGGCAACAGGATACCGGACGAATCATCGTCTTCTTCAACGGCTTCAACCATTGGTTCCTGCTGTGGTACGATAAGCGATCCCGCGCTCGCGGCAGTTGCAAACATTGCCGCAGTCACTGCGGTAATTGTGATCTTGAAAAACGACATTTCCCTTGCCCCCAAGCATATTGAAATTGAATTTTTGTCGGTAAAGACAGTTTTACAATAATTTTATCGCGTAATTTTGTCAACGAGTCGATCAACACTACGGTTAATTTTTCAATATTTTCCGAAAACTAGCCTATTTCCCGGCAATATACTGCATAATGATATGCCCCGAGGCACTGCTGATCGCCTGTTGGCTCTGCCAGACTGTTCCGGTTCCCGTCCCGACCCAATAGCGGTTCAAAAAGGCCCGGCTGCTGTTGCGGCAGGTCTCTTCGAACAGAGTCGTCATGTGCGTTTTGTCAATAATCGTGACATCCTCGCGCCCTTTGCGCTCGATCACGCAGAGGAACTCGGCGGACAGCAGATGGTTCTCTCCATCAAGGTGACGCTGGACGCGCGCCACTTCCTTGGGAAAACTTCCGGTCGTGAACAGCCCGGATTCTGGTTGCGCGATCGCTTGCGCCATCAGATCGACCCCAAGCCCTCTGGTCGCAGTCATGACGCCGGATCGCAGGGTGACGGAGGTGTTGTTGGTGCCGCGGTATGTCCGGTACTGGCCGTTTTGCTGCTCCAGCATCATCACCGTTGTCCGGTTCAGCCTTGGAATGGTTGTCAGCAGGCCGGCCCGGCCCGTTGCCGCGATCTGGCCCAGAGCCTTTTGCGCGGCGGTAGCATCGGTCGAGGCGGTGGCCCCTTTTTCGTTGCCGGAAGAGATCGTCCCGGAGGCCGTCGTGACCAGCAGGCCGCCGATCGACTCGGAATCGGGCGCAATGAAAGAGCAGGACGACAGCGCCATCGCCGTCACCAGCCCCAGAAATCTTGCAGTCGTGCCACGCATCGAAGAAACCCCTTATCGCCAGAAACGGCCCCAGCCGTCGCCCAGTGCGGGCTCTTGATATTCAGAAACGATCGGATAGAGGCGGTTGTTGACGTTCAACCGTGCTCCGCCGTCGCGCGAAAGCGAGTTCAGGTCCAGCGCATACACACGCCGGCTTGGCTTGCCCAGGGCCCAGGACATCGGGATTGTCATCCTGATGCCCTTGTCGAAGTTGCCTTCGCCGAACGTGTCGAAGGAATTCTCGGTGATGGTGGCATAGGCGCCGACCCGCCAGCCGTTGTCAAAGACACGGTCCACGGACACCGTCGAGCCCCAGTCGCCCGCCAGATAGCGCCCGGCATTCACTTCTGCCTGGAAATTGTCGCTGATCTGGAAATAGGCGGACAGGTGGCCGGTCAGGACGTCATAGTCCTGAAAGCCCAGACGCATGTCGAAATCACGCTGCTTGACATAATTCAGGTCCACGCCAAGGCCCCAGTTCTGCTGGGCAGGCTTCCACAGCAGTTCGGTGGACAGGCCGCCGAACATCGCTTCCAGATAACCGACGGAAACCCGGCCATAAAGGTCCTGCCCGGCCTTGAACAGGTAATCCGCCGTGGCGTATTCCAGTGCCGGATCACCGTACCGGCTGTAGAGGGCGGCGTTGGACCGGACGGGTGGCAAGAGCGAATCGGAGGGCTCTGCGTCACCGATGTTACCCTCGAGTTTCTTGCGGACCGACCCTGAAAACGAAAGTCCCGGCGACAGGTCATAGCTCGCCGCAGCCCTGAAGCCGAAGTCGGCGCGAACCGGTTCGTCCGGGTCGAACAGGGACAGGGTCACATATGGTCCCATGGTGTAGTTGAAATCGGGGTAGAGACCTGCCGCCGGACGGACGCCTTCGGGCAATGGCAATGCCCCGGCGATACCTGCGCGTTCATAGATGATCTCGTCGCCCTGCGCGTGGTTTTCGAGCATCTCCAGATCGCGTCGCGCCAGGGTGACCGACATCAGGGGCAGGCCGCCGCTGACCGGCGTCAGCACGAAGGTTTCAATCGAATCGGGCATCACGAAAGCCATGGCGCGCGCCGCCCTGCCGATCGCTTGCGACGTCGTGTTGTACTGATTGTTCCGAAAGCGCAGCTCGGCTCTCGTTCCGGACAGCGACAGGCTTTCGACCCGGATGCCCTGCGGGTTAAGCAGCTGGTTCAGCTGGTCCTGACCGCGCTCGTTGATGCCTTCGATGTTCAGCCATGACGTATCGGTGCTGTATTTTGCCGGACGCGGCGCGATCGGGGTCGGGGCGCCCTCGTAAGAGGCGTTCTGGTAGGGGGTGGTTTTCGGGTTGAGCGACAGCGCGAAGCTGGCCCCGAACTCGCTTCCGTACAAATAGTAGAGACCCAGCTGAACCCCGGGTTTCGGCGTATACTCGATCCCGAAGTTATAGGATGTCTTGCGATCGAAAATATCGCGCTGGGCGACTTCGCGCTCATACAGGTCAGACGAATATTCCGCCTTGAAAGTCAGGTTCTCGATCGGGGTGATCCACTCGACGCCGCCAAAAAAACCGACCGGTCCGGTGAACCACTGGTCGTAGTTCGGCGTGCCGCCCTGCGCCACGGAAGACTGACGGACCGTGTCGCTCCGGCTCAGACGTCCCCAACCGGCGCCGCCTGTCAGCTTGACCGTCGGCAGTACCGATTTCGTCGCCACGACATATTCCGCGCCCAGAATCGCGGTCCCGATGAAGTCTCGCACGCCGATTGCGATCGCGGGCATGGCTTCGCCTTCTTCAACGAGCCGGTACTGAACGTCGAAACTCCGGTCGGCGTATCGGTCGTCGCCCGGGGCGGAAAACGTTCCCCAGTTATTGGCAAGGGCATACCGGAACGTTCCGGTCATCTCCGGCGTGATCTGGAAGGTGAGCGTATTCTTCTGAATGCCGGAGAAACGCGACGCCGAAACGATCATCTCGGCGTCCGGATGCGCTTCGGCGGTCGGCATGTCGATCAGGCCGGGCGTGCCGTATAACGACGTGCTGGGCCAGTAGGTCGCCTGCGAATAGGCCGAGGTTACCAATACAGACGCACCGAGCAATCCCGCCAAGACGGAGAGTTTGTATTTTGTGATCAATGACCTGCCCCTTCGGATTTCTGCGGTACAAACTGACTGACCCGCCAGCAATAGCAAGTGCCTGGGGCATTGGAAATTACATTATGGGGCGGTCTGTTGCGAAAACGACAAAACTTTGATGTGGATTGACGCGATACCCCGCCTCAGCGCCGCACAGCGCCCTTGAGATCGGCCAGACCGAAGGCGCGCAGGGCGGAGCCTATGGTGAAATAGGCCAGCATTCCCAGCAGGACCAGACCGAGAAGTGCCAGATAGCGCACGAAATCCGCCTGCAACACCGGCGCCAGCAGTCTGGCCGCGGCCCAGACGATCCCGCCCATGGCGAACGACGTCAGAACAATGCGCGGCAAACGGCGCAGAAACCGCTCGTCGAAGCTTGC
>JBFIHV010000107.1:0-7821 GCA_041601595.1 Amylibacter sp.
AAAGGCGAAATGCACCGGCTTCTCCAGGTCCAGACCGGCGTAATATTCGGCGCTCGCCATTGCGGCGGCGACGAAACCTTTCATGTCGCAAGCGCCGCGCCCGTACAGCAGATTGTCCTGTCGCCGCATAGCGAACGGATCAGAGGTCCACTCCTGACCCTCCACCGGCACCACGTCGACATGTCCGGACAGGATGACGCCGCCGTCGCGTTCCGGTCCGATCGTGGCGAAAACATTGGCCTTTCCCAGCACGTCCGACGTCAGAGTACAACGCGCCCCAAGCCCGGTCAGATGGTCGGTGATCCAGGTTATGCACTCCAGATTGCTCTCGCTGGAGATGGTCGGAAAGCCGATCAGCCTGTCGAGCAGGTCAATGGTCTTGTTCACGGTCGGAGTCATTCGCGGTCAATCTCTGTTGCTTATCCGATCTTATCAACCAAGAGGCTTTGCCAAGTCAATTGATGCCCGCAACGCAAAAGGCCGCCCCGGAAGGCGGCCTCGTCATTATTGTGCTCCGCAAAGTTCTAGCTGGAGGTCTCTGTGGTTGTCGGTGCTTCCATTTCGGGCGCAGAGGCGCCTTCCAGAAGTTTCTTGGCGGCATCCGTTGCCGACTGAACGGCTTCATCGACGGCCTGACCTGCGGCCTCTCCGGCGGCTTTGGCGGCTGCTGCAGCCTCTTCCATCGCGGCCTTGGCGGCGGCTTCGGCTTCTGCTGCGGCTGCCTTGGCGGCCTCTTCCGCCGCCTTGGCTTCCTCAGCCAAACGGGCGGCTTCGGCGTCTTCCGCCTTCTGGCGTTCCACTTCGGCGGCGGCTTCCATGGCGGCCTTTTCCTCGGCGGCGTTCTTTTTCGCTACATAGGCGTATCCGCCGACGGCGACTGCGGCGACAACGGCAGCCGCAATAACTATTTTCATGTTTGATTTCATGTCTGATTCCCTGGAGGTTGGTTCATCCTGGGCCGCTAGGCCCGATGGCCGTGACATGGTCATTTTGAGGTGGAACTTCAACAGCGAATTGAAATGTCGGCGGTTATCCGCATTGTTTTCGCCTATTGCGGGCATTTCCAAGAATTTTGATCCGATTCAGGGATTTTCCTTGACCGGAAGCCCGAACGGAGCCACAGAGTAAGCACTCCGGAAAGCCGTAACGGCCTCCGGTAACCTTAAATAACGTAACGACTGAAGGACTCGAAACCAATAGCCCGTAGACCACATAACGCGCCTCCGCAGCGCGACACAGGCCCCCGCGCGAACGAGCGCATCACCGCCCCCGAAATCAGACTCATTGGCGCCGAAGGTGAAAACCTCGGTGTTGTAACGCCTGATCGTGCGATGGAAATCGCCGCGGAGTCCGGTTTGGACCTTGTAGAGATATCGCCCAACGCCAGCCCTCCGGTTTGCAAGGTAATGGATTTGGGCAAGTTCAAATATGAAATGCAAAAGCGCGAAGCCGAAGCGCGCAAGAGCCAGAAAACCATCGAAGTCAAAGAGGTCAAATTCCGGCCCAACACCGATACGCATGATTTCGAGGTGAAGATGCGCAGCGTTTTCAAATTTCTGGAAAACGGTGACAAGGTCAAGATCACCATGCGGTTCCGTGGACGTGAAATGGCGCACCAGAACCTTGGTCTGGAACTGTTGAAGCGGGTCGAGGAAGCCGTCGGAGAAGCCGGTAAGATCGAGGCGCACCCCCGGACCGAAGGCCGCCAGATGACGATGATGATCGCGCCCGCCAAATAACCGGCGACGGGACAAATCAAACCGAACGGACAGAGCTCGCTTCTGTCCGTTTTTTATTGTACCGGCCGGCGAACCACCGCATCCTGCGCCGATGAGAATAACGAATGCCCTCAAGAATCCGCTTGTTGCCGGTGCCCTGCTGATGGTGGCCGCGATGCTCGGGATGACGATGATGGATGCCACCGCCAAGGCCCTGCAGCACTCGGGGTTGCATCCGTTGCAGGTCGTGTGGGCGCGGTTCACCTCGCAGACCGTCATCACCCTTCTTGTTCTGGCTCCAAACCTGCGCAGCCTTCTTCGCACGCAATATCCGGTCATGCAGTTCGTGCGCTCGGTCTTCCTGTTCGGGGCGACCATGTGTTTCTTCTTTTCGCTGGGTTTGATGAAGATCGCCTCGGCCACAGCCGTGTTCGAGATCGCGCCGCTGCTGATCACGATACTGGCCTTCCTTGTCTTGCGCGAAAAGGTCGGCCTGCGCCGCTGGATCGGCGTCGGGATCGGGCTTTGCGGGTCGCTGCTGATCATCCGCCCCGGAAGCGACGTTTTTACGGTCGCGACCCTGCTACCCGTGGCGGGCGCATTCTTTTACGGATGCTTTGCCGTTTCCACCCGTTTCCTCGGCCGCGGCGAAAGCTCCTGGACGAGCTTTATCTATACCGCCATGTTCGGAACGCTGGTCGCCACGCTGATCGTTCCGTTCTATTGGTCGACACCGTCACCGACAGAGGCCGCGCTGATGGCCGTTATCGGCGCATTCGGCGCGGTCGGTCACTATCTGCTGATCCGCGCCCTGATGCTGGCCGAGGCATCCTACCTGGCGCCGTTCGGCTATGTCTCGCTGGTGTACAACACGGTCTGGGGCATTGTTTTCTTTGACGAATATCCTGACATCTGGGTTTATGCCGGAGCCTTGGTCATTGTCGGCGCCGGGCTATATGTCTGGTACAGGGAACTGAAGGCCGGCGCGGATACGCCTGTTGGACAGCCGCGCTAGTCAATTCGGCGGGCGGTATAGATCGGCCCGAAATTCTTTTCCTGAACAATGACCGCGAACGGTCCGTCAAGCTGCAGCTTATAGCTCAGTCTCAACGGCGATCTGCCGTTCCACTGGCCGATCGTCTCCCACGAGGAAACGATATTGGCATAGCTCACGGTCCGCCCCCGGTTTTCGCCGCTTTCGATCGGAACGACGGCCTTCTTCAGGTAGTGGACCAGATGGATATCGGACGGCCTTGTCTTCTCGGACAGGGACTCCAGACGCATTTCCAGTTGATCGCCGCGCGCTGCCATGTCGATTTCTGCCAACGGCTTTTGGGCCCGAATTGCCTGCAATTGCCGTTCAATCATATCGACGCGGGCCCCTGCGACCTGGGCTTGTCCGTTGAATATCATCTGCGGCGTTACGCGGCGGTAGCGGCTTGGGATATTCATATTCAGATATTCCTGCCGCCGCGCGAATTTTTCCTGCGCGAAATTATCCTTCCAGCCCAGATAATCCCAATAATGCACGTGCAGTCCCAGAGCGATCACATCGTCCTGCTTGGCAAGTTCGGCGAAAATCTCGTCGGCGGGCGGGCAGGAAGAACAGCCTTGGCTGGTGAACATTTCCACTACGACAACCTGGCTCTGCGCCACCGCGGCACCGGAAAATACCGCCAATGCGGCCAATATCGAAGCGAACGCTGACGCGTGCCGAAAGGGTCTCATTTTGTTTCCCGAGCAAATTTCCTGAAGACTTTTCTAATTCGCAACGCCTCGAAAAGCCAATAAAGCTTTTGCGAGGACGCGTTACAAACTGGCGATGCGACAAATTTAAATAGCCGTTCCAATGGAGGGCCGGCAGGATAGCGGCGCGTTCCGTGATATGGTCGCATCACGACTGTGTCGTTTCCAGGAAGTATTCAGATTTCGAAGGGGCACCAAAATGCCGGAAATCACTATAAGGTCCGCCGTCAGTGAAGAGGACGCCGACGCCGTACGGCAGTTGTGTCGCGACTACGTCACATGGCAGATCAAGATGTTTCCCGAACTGCGAGCCGCAATAGAAGCGTATTTCGAGCCGGTGGAATGGGAAAGGACGCTGGCCGACCTTCCGCGCATTCACGCCCGGCCCAAGGGCGACATGCTGCTGGGTCTGGTGGACGACGTGCCGCTCGGGTGCATCATGTATCATGAGATGTCGCCGGGAATTGCCGAAATCAAACGTCTTTACGTCGACGAAAAGGCACGGGGCATGGGTTTGGGGAAGTTGCTGATCGTCGAGGCGCAGGACCGCGTCCGCAGAGATGGCTACAGCAAAATCCGACTTGACGGCGCGACCTTTCTGGACTCCGCCATGAAACTCTATCTTAAACTCGGCTTCAGGATCGTGGAGCCGTTTTTTGAGGTGCCGCCGGAACTGGCCGACATCGTTGTATTCATGGAGCGAGACCTGTGACGTCGTATTTCCTTGCGTCAGAAACATGAAAGGCACCCTGCGGGGTGCCTTTCCAATATTCAGATCAGTGCTCTATTTTAGCTTTTAGCGAGGTTCCGCAGCACATAGTGCAACACGCCGCCGTGCTCCAGATATTCGATCTCGATCGCGGTATCGATCCGCGATTTCAGCGTGATTGTTTTCACGTCGCCGTTGGCATAGGTGATCGTGCAGGGCACCAGGGATTGCGGCTTGATATCGCCTTCCAGCTCGCGGATTGTCACGGTCTCGTCGCCGGTCAGGCCCAGGGACTTGCGGGTGTCGCCGCCGGTGAACTCGAACGGGATCACGCCCATGCCGACCAGGTTCGACCGGTGAATACGCTCGAAGCTCTCTGCGATCACGGCCTTGATGCCCAGCAGGCTTGTGCCCTTTGCGGCCCAGTCGCGCGAAGAACCCGCACCATATTGCTCGCCACCGAAGATCACCAGCGGAGTGCCCGCAGCCTTGTGGGCCATGGCCGCATCATAGATCGAGGTCTTCTTGCCGTCCGGTCCCTTGGCATAACCGCCCTCGACCCCGTCCAGAACCTCGTTCTTGATGCGGATATTGGCGAATGTGCCGCGCATCATGACCTCGTGGTTGCCGCGACGCGACCCGTAGGAGTTGAATTCGCGCACCGGCACCTGATGGTCGGTCAGATACTGACCGGCAGGCGTGGTTTCCTTGAACGAACCGGCCGGGGAAATGTGGTCGGTGGTGATCATATCACCCAATATCGCCAGCACTTTCGCGCCCTCGATGTTGGAAATCACGCCCGGATCTTTCGACATGCCCTGAAAGTAAGGCGGGTTGCGCACATAGGTCGAGCTTGCGGGCCAGTCGTAGGTCAGGCTGTCGGTGGTCTTGACCGATTGCCATTTGTCGTCGCCCTTGAACACGTCGGCGTATTTCGACTGGAACGCTTCGCGGGTCACGGTTTGCGCAACCAGATCGGCGACCTCTTTGCTGGTCGGCCAGATATCCTTCAGATAGACGTCGTTGCCGTCCTTGTCCTGACCCAGCGGGTCCGTGGTCAAATTGATGTTCATGTCGCCGGCCAGCGCATAGGCGACCACCAGCGGCGGCGATGCCAGATAGTTGGCGCGCACGTCGGGGCTGATGCGGCCCTCGAAGTTGCGGTTGCCCGACAGGACCGAGGTCGCGATCAGGTCGGCTTCGGCAATGGCCTTGCTTATCTCTGGCTGGAGCGGGCCGGAATTGCCGATACAGGTGGTGCAGCCATAACCGACGAGGTTGAAGCCGATGGCGTCGAGGTCTTCCTGAAGGTTGGCAGCTTCCAGATAGGCGGACACGACCTGCGACCCCGGTGCCAGCGAGGTCTTTACCCAGGGTTTGCGGTTCAGGCCGAGCGCGCGGGCCTTGCGCGCCACCAGTCCGGCGCCGATCATCACGTAAGGATTCGAAGTGTTGGTACAGGAGGTGATCGATGCGATCACGACGGAGCCGTCGCGAATCGAATAGTCCTCGCCCTTTACCTGCACGGATTTGCGCAGGTCGGCCGAGGATGTCGGTATCTGGCCTTCGGAGGCCATGTTCTGTGCGCCATTTGTGGTGTCGATGCCGCGGTATTCATTGACGACATCAAGGAAAGCCGAAGCGGCCATGTCCAGCGTCGTGTAGTCCTGCGGACGTTTCGGGCCGGAAATGGCCGGTACGATCGTTCCCATGTCAAGCGTCAGCGTGTCGGTATAGATCGGCGCATAATCCGCATCCCGCCACAGACCGTTTTCCTTTGCATAGGCTTCGACCAGCGCGATGCGGCCCTGATCGCGGCCGGTATTGGTCAGGTAGCGGATGGTTTCGCCGTCGATCGGGAAGAAGCCGCAGGTCGCGCCATATTCGGGCGCCATGTTGGCAATGGTGGCCCGGTCCGCCAGCGGCAGATGGTCGAGACCCTCGCCATAGAATTCGACGAACTTGCCGACAACGCCCTTCTTGCGCAGCATTTCGACGACTTTCAGCACGAGGTCGGTGCCTGTGGTGCCTTCCAACATGAGACCGGTCAGCTCGAACCCGATCACTTCGGGGATCAGCATGGAAATCGGTTGGCCGAGCATCGCGGCTTCGGCTTCGATCCCGCCGACGCCCCAGCCGAGCACCGCGGCGCCGTTGACCATCGTCGTGTGGCTGTCGGTGCCGACCAGCGTATCCGGATAGGCGATTTCGGTGCCATTCTGGTCCTTGTCCGTCCAGACGGTCTGGGACAGGTATTCGAGGTTCACCTGGTGGCAGATCCCCGTGCCCGGAGGCACGACGCGGAAGTTGTCAAACGCGGACTGGCCCCATTTCAGGAAGGTGTAGCGTTCGATGTTGCGTTCGTATTCGCGGTCCACGTTCATCTGGAAGGCGCGCGGGTTGCCGAACTCGTCGATCATGACCGAGTGGTCGATGACCAGATCGACAGGGTTCAGCGGGTTGATCTTTTCCGCGTCGCCGCCCAGTGCGACAATCCCGTCGCGCATCGCGGCAAGGTCGACCACGGCCGGAACGCCGGTGAAATCCTGCATCAGCACGCGGGCCGGACGATAGGCGATTTCGCGCGGGTTCTTGCCGCCTTTTTCAGCCCATTCGGAGAAGGCCTTGATGTCGTCGACGCTGACGGTCTTGCCGTCCTCGAAGCGCAGCATGTTTTCCAGAACCACTTTCAGCGCGGCCGGCAGTTTGGAGAAATCCCCCAGACCGGCAGCTTCCGCCGCGGCGATGGAGTAATAGTCCACGGACTTTCCTCCGACCTTGAGTGTCTTGCGGGTTTTACTGGTATCCTGTCCAACCTGAACGGTCATGGCGCCTCCAAAATCAATGATTTGTTGTAAGTCTTCCCCGACTTTGTGACGTAAAGCACGGGCCAATTCAAGTGGAATCAAGGTGTTTGTATGCCATTGTGTACTAAAAAATGTGCCACTCCCTGAAATACATTCCCTTTTACGGCCAACAGGGCCGCCGGGGCAGGCCGCAATGGAGGCAACCGCGCTGCGACCCACAGCCATCAAACCTGAATTTCCAGTGACGCGGAACCGATTCTCGGCCCCCGAAACGCCGGAAACCGACGAAACCGTTTCCCCGTCTTCCCACCCCTCAAGGATTAGGGTATCTGAAGCGGATGAATATACGCACGACATCCCTGGGATGCGCGCGCAACGGGCGCGCAATCCTGTCCGGCATCAACTTCGATCTGGCGGCGGGCACTTGTCTGGTCCTGCGCGGGCCGAACGGCGTCGGCAAGACGACTTTGCTGAAGACCCTTGCGGGGCTATTGCCGCTGCAACAGGGAAGCTTGCAGATCGACGCCGACCAGATCGCCTATGCCGGCCATCTGGACGCGGTCAAGGCGCAGTTGACGGTTGCGGAAAACCTGCGGTTCTGGGCAGGCGTCTACGGCACCGGCGACATTCGGACCGTGCTGAAAAAGCTGGACCTGACCGCGTTGGCCGAGCGTCCTGCGCATACCTTGTCGGCCGGTCAAAAGCGGCGTCTGGGCCTTGCGCGGCTGCTGGTGTCCAACCGCCGGATCTGGCTGCTGGACGAACCCACGGCATCGCTGGACAGCCGCAGCACGGCGCTCGTGGCGCGCGTCATTTCGGACCATTGCGCGGCGGGCGGCAC
>JBFIHV010000108.1:0-7780 GCA_041601595.1 Amylibacter sp.
GCGCCGTGCCCGAGCGGTTCGCCCTGCAGCAGCATCTCGCCCTCGTCGCTGGCCTGTTCGATGACGCGCATCAGGCGGCGCTGGCTGTCAACGTCGATCAGCGATCCCATCTGGCTGTCGGGATGCGCGCCGGGACCGGTTCGGACGGATTTGTAGGCGGCGATCATGCGTTGCTCGAATGCGTCGCGGATCGAGGCGTGAACGATGAAGCGGGCCGCCGCGACGCAGATCTGGCCCGCCATGACCAGCGAGCCGTGCGTCAGTTCGCGCACCGTCAGATCCAGGTCGGCGTCCGGGAAGATCACCGCAGGGGCCTTGCCGCCCAGTTCCAGATTGACCCGCTTGAGCGTCGGCGCCGCCGCCGCCATGATCAGTTTTCCGGTGTGGCTGGTGCCGGTGAAGCTGATGACGTCGATATCGGCCGAGGCGACCATCGCCTTGCCGACTTCCGTGCCGTTCTCGTTGACCGAGTTCACCACGCCTGCAGGCAGGCTGGGGCAATCGGCAAGGCATTCCATCACGCGGGCATGGATCAGCGGCGTCTGGTCCGCCGGCTTGATAACGCAGGTGCAGCCCGCGGCCAGCGCCGGCGTCAGCGACCGGATCAGCAGCGTGACAGGCGCATTCCACGGCACGATGATCGCCGCCACGCCCGCCGGTTCGCGGTGCAGCAGTGAGAAATTGCCGGGCATGGTTTCCTGCATGCGGCCCTGAATGGCGCGCGCCAGACCGGCGTAGTACCGTGTCTCGGAAATCGAGCCCATCATTTCGCCCATGGCCTCGGACCGCAGCTTGCCGTTCTCGGCGACGATCAGGTCAATGATCTCGTCCTTCGCGGCCTCCAACCTGTCGGCGAATTCGAACAGCGCCAGCGCCCGCTGGCGTGGCGATGCCGCCCAGCCCGAGGAAAAGAACGCCTGACGCGCAACCTGTGCGGCCTCGTCGGCCAGCGCTTCCGATCCGGGGTGGAACTGTCCCAGAACCGAACCGTCCGCCGGATTGAAGCTGTCGCGTAGCGCCGCGTCGCCGCCGCGCCACTCACCGCCGATATAGTGTCTTGCGAGTTTCATGGTCTACCTCAAAGCTTGAGTCCCAGCAGGTCCACGGCATTGTCCTGAAAGATCTTCCGGCGCAGCGCGTCGGAAATATCCATCTCCTCGATGATGCGGATCGTATCCCTGATATACATCGGTCCGCCCTCGGGGTCGAACGGCGCGTCCGAGGCGAACAAAACCCTGTCCTCTCCGAAGAACTCGATGGCGTGCTCGATGGCCTTGCGCGACCCGAACGTGGCGGTGTCGGCGTAGAATTCCTTGAAATACTCCAGATGCGGGCGCTTCAGCGACTTGCGCACCGCGGCTAGATCCCTGTCGGTCGTGCGGGCACCCATCTGGTCCCAGCCGGGTCCGACGCGGCCCTCGAAATACGGGATCATTCCGCCGGCGTGGTGGGTGATGACCTTGAGCCCCTCGAACCGGTCGAAAAACCGCGAGAACACCATGCGCGCCATCGCGGCCGAAGTCTCGTAGGGCCAGCCGAAGGTCCACCAGATCTCGTATTCCGACTGTTTCTCGTTCAGGTAGTCGGGGAAGTTCGCGCCGCGCGCGGGATGCATCCAGACCGGCTTGCCGGCCCTGGCCATGTAGTCGAAGAAGGGCGCGTATTTCTCGAGGTCCAGCGGGTCCCCAGCGACGTTGGTGAAAATCTGCATGCCCACCGCGCCCAGATCCTCGATCGCGCGGCGGCATTCCTCGACGCAGGCGTCGGGATTGCTCATCGGCGCGGTGCCGATGAAGGCGGGGAAGCGGTCGGGATATTTCCGGCACAGCTCCGCCATCGAATCCGATCCGACCTGCGACAGTTCCAGCGCCGCATCCGGCCCGACCATCTTTTCGAACGGCGGCGAGGCCAGCGACAGGATCTGGCAATAATCCTCGCCGAACATGTCCATCACCTCGAACCGGCGGTCCAGATCGGTCATCATCGGCACCGCGCCGGAACGCAGGGTGATGTCCGTCATCGTGCCGATATGGTCGATGAGCCGGTCGAAGAACGGTTTCGGCCAGATGTGGTTGAAAATGTCGATCTTTTTCATTCTGCTATATTCCCTTTATCCATAAGTCAGGCGCGCCGCCGCTGCGACAGCGCCTCTGTGTCCCGTTCCTTGATCGCGCTCAGTTTCCGCGACAACTCGCGGCCCTGATCGCGCACGTCTTCCATGATCTGCGGCAGGTGCTCCAGCGGAACCTCGTAACCGGTGAGCGTCACACTGAGCGTGGCAATCGGGGTGTTGCCGCCGTCGAAGACCGGCGCGGACACGCCGACAACGCCGGGCGTCACCTCGCCATGCGCCACGGCGACGCCGGCGGTGCGGACCTGGCGCAGCGACTCCAGCACCTCTTCGACGGTATCGCCGAGGCCGATCTGCCGCAGTTCCCGCAACTGGCTGCCGACCATCGCAAGCTGGCGGCGGCGCGGCAGGTTGGCCATGATCGAACGGGAAATCGCGCCCCGCGCCAGCGGCATCGGCCGTCCGCGCGGATAGCTGGAAACCGGCTTTTCCGCCGAACATTCCGACGCGACGCACAGCAGCTTCTCGCCATGCCAGCGGACCAGCATGGCCGAGCACGGATAGCGCCCGACCAGAAAGTCGAGGCTGGCCTGACCATGGGCCAGCAGCGGATCCGACTTTCGCATCAGATAGTCCATCTCGACCACGCGCGGACCCAGTGTCAGACCGCCCTGCGGCAACGACGACAGAAGGCCCGCCTCGCGCAGCAGCTTGACATAGCGATAGAGCGTCGGACGGCTGTAGCCCAGTTCGGCGATCAGCTCGTCGGACGTCCACTCCAGCTGTTTCTCGGTGAACAGGTCGAGTATCGCCAGTATGCGTTCCGCGCTGTTTGTCCCGCTCATGCCGCCCCCTTCCGCTTGCCGGGGGTGATGTCGAAATACTCCAGCGCCATGACCAGCAGGCCGCCGGTCACGCCGATGATGTCGCTCCAGACCGCGCCGTCGAACGCGCCCGCGGGCACCAGCGCCAGCAGGCCGAACACGGCAAAGACGATCCGCATGCCGGTTCCCAGCATTCCCGAGAAATAGCCCGCCAGCGCCGCCGAGATCAGCCAGACGCCGATCACCGCCGTGACGATCGCCAGCGCGATGTCCTGCGGCGCGCCGATCAGGATCAGGGTCGGGGAAAAGACGAACAGCACCGGAATGACATAGGCCGACCAGCCGAATTTCATCGCCGCCCATCCGGTCGCCATGGCAGGCGCCCGCGCGATCGAGGCCGCGGCAAAGGCCGCCAGCGCGATCGGCGGCGTGATCATCGACATCATGCCGAAATACAGCACATAGAGGTGCGCAGCGACCGGCTCGATCCCGACCTGGATCAGGGCGGGCGCCACCAGCGCCGCCAGCAGGACATAGACGCCAAGCGTCGGCAGGCCCATGCCGAGGATGATGCAGACGATGGCCGAGAGCCCCAGCAGGATCACCGCGCTGCCCTGCCCGACCTGCACCAGAGCATAGGTCAGGTTGAACGACAGGCCGGTGACGTTCAGCACACCGATGACAAGGCCGGAGGCGGCAGAGATCAGGATGATCTCGACGACCGCGTGACCCGTCGTGGACAGGGTGCGCAGCAGGGCCCGGACCGTGGGGCGCACGCCCTCGTAGCCAAAGATGACGGCGGTGAAAATCAGGGAGACCGCGCCCAGAAGCGCCGCCTTCTCCGGCTGCCAGCGCAGCACGAACAGGGCGTAGATCAGCACCGCGAAAGCCGCGACGAAATGCAGGCCGAGCAGGACGGTGCGCCTCTGCGGCAGATCGGATTCCGGCACCGGAGCGATGTTCATCCGCGCGGCCTCCAGATCGGCCTGAATGAACAGCGCGACGTAATACAGGATCGCCGGAACCAGAGCGGCCATCACGATGGTCGAATAGGGCACCGCCAGAAACTCGGCCATCAGAAAGGCCGAGGCGCCCATGACGGGGGGCATCAACTGGCCGCCGGTCGAGGCCACGGCCTCGATCGCGCCGGCCTTGTGCGCCGGATAGCCGTCGCGCTTGATCATCGGGATGGTGATCACGCCGGTGCCCGCGACATTGGCGACCGCCGAGCCGGAAATCGCACCGAAGAGCCCCGAGGCCACGACCGCGATCTTCATGGAGCCGCCGCGGAACCGGCCCATGCCCAGCATGGCCGCGTCGGTGAAAAAGCGGGTGCCGCCGGTCGCGCCCAGCAGGCTTCCGAACAGGATGAAGGTTATGACCACGGTCGCCGCCACCGAGATCGGAAGGCCGAGGATGCCGTTGGAATCCACCGCCATGTAACCGGCCAGCAACTGCCAGTTCTGCGGACGCCCCTGCAACCGGCCCGGCACCAGATCGCCGAACAGGGCATAGAGCAGAAAGACCCCGATGATGATGACCAGCGCCCAGCCGCTGGCGCGGCGCAGCGCCTCCAGCAGCAGCAGGATCACGACCAGACCGGGCAGCCAGACCGCCAGCGGCCTGCTGAAGATCACCAGAACCAGATCGGGGTAGTTTATCGCGATATAGATCATCGCGGCGAGGCTCAGGCAGGCCAGCGCCGCGTCATACCACGGCAGAACCACACGGTCCGCCCCGCGCTTCCGCGGCAGGTTCAGATAGGCCATCGGCAAGGCGAAGCCGAGGACCAGGGCAAAGAACTGCTGCGGATAGAGCCCCCAGCCGAAGAACCGGGGCACGTTCAGCGCCCAGCCGACCGCAAGCAGGATCAACAGGACCGCCAAGCCGTCGGCGAGGGGCTTCCAGACACGGGGAGAGAGGCCGCGCACGGCCTCTCCGGTTTCGGAACCGGCCATCAAGGCCTCCTTATTTCAGACCGACTTCTTCGAAGAACTTCACCGCGCCGGGGTGGAACTCGACAGCGCCGGGGTTGCCGCGCATTGCCGCCGGATCAAATGCTCCGAAGGGAGGGAAAGTCGCGACCATGGATTCCTTGCCTTCGTACATCGCCTTGGCCATGGCATGGACGACATCGTCCGACACGCCGGAATGGGTGAAGACGACCTGCGGGAATGCGATGTAGACGCCATCCTCGAGCACGCCCGGGCTGGAGCCGGCCTTCATGGTCGTGAATTCGGCGGTCGGCCAGAATTCACGCGCCGCCGCCAGCGCCGCATCGCTGCTGTCGGCAACCGTCAGCGCCCGCAGGCCGCCGACGGCCGCATCGGCCTCGCGGACCTTGCCTGCGCCATGGGCGAAGATGAAACCGACAGTGTCACCGGCGATGAACGCATCCGCGCCCGCGACCACCGAGGCCACGCTGACTTTCTCGACGTCGTCGCGCGTCATTCCGGCTGTGGCGTAGAAGGCGGAAAGCTGCGGCAGGATGGTGTTCTGCGCCGTGTAGCCGTCCGTCATCGGCTTGCCCTTGAGGTCGGTGAGCGTCTTGATATCGCTGTCGGCGCGCACGAAAATCGCCTCTTTCAGCGGCATCAGCATGCCGACGATCCGCAGTTCGGGGTTCTTGTTGCCGTTCCACCACGCCTCGCCGGTGACGGCGTAGCTGACCTCTTGCAGGTTGGCGACGCCGAACTCGATGCCGCCGGAGTTCACGAAGGGAATGAACTGGTTGGGGCTGGTGGCGGGCTGAATCGTGGTGTTCAGGCCGGCATTGTTGGCGGCGTTGGCGACCGCGGTGCCGATGTTGTGGAACAGCGAACCGGGGTTCGAGGTGGCGATGCCCACCGTCTGGGCGCTGGCCGCACTTGCCGCAAGACCGAAGCCGAGCGCGAATGCCATGGATAGTTTTCTCATCTGTGATTTCCTCCCGTTGGTGATTTTCAGAGCGGCCCGCGGCCGTTCCAAAATATCTTATTATGAGATTATGGAAATCTACTTGCATCCCAGCAATTCTCAAGCCTTAAATGACATCGAACCGAAATAACATGCGAAGATGGATCGGGCGGACCGGGATGACTTTTCAAGAACCTGAAAACAATGCGGAAATAACCGGCGCCGAGGCCTTCCTGCGCGCCTTGCGGTTTCACGGCATGAAATATCTGTTCGCAAATGCCGGAACGGACTTCCCGCCGATCATAGAATCTCTGTCGAAACTCTCAGATAATGAGAAACCCGTCGCCGTCACCGTTCCCCACGAAACCGCCAGCGTGGCGATGGCGCATGGATATTACCTGGTCACCGGCGAGCCGCAGGCGGTCATGCTGCACGTCAATGTCGGTCTGGCGAATGCCGCGATGGGGGTGATCAACGCGGCCAGCGACAACATTCCGGTTCTGGTCATGTCGGGCCGCACGCCGATCACCGAGATGGGCCGCAAGGGCGCGCGCATGACGCCGATCCAGTACGGGCAGGAAATGTTCGATCAGGCCTCTCTGGTGTCGGATTCAGTGAAGTACCATTACGAGATGCGTTATCCCGAGCAGGCCGAGCCGCTGGTGTCGCGCGCGCTGGCGGCCTGCATGTCGGAGCCGCGCGGTCCGGCCTATCTGAGCCTCCCGCGCGAACCGCTGGCCGAGAGCTTTCCGCCGTCGCGCATCCCGCCGGCTGCCACGAGACCGCCGGCGACGCCCGCCAGCCCCGACCCGGCGGCGCTCGAGACTCTGGCCGGATGGCTGGCGCGGGCGAAGGCTCCGGTCATTCTGGTCCAGCGCGGCGATCCCGACGGGGCGCTGTCGGCGGCGCTTCAGGAATTTTCCAGCGCGCACGGAATTGCAGTGGCCGAGCCGTTTTCGGTGCGCAACGTGATGCCTTCGGCCCATCCCATGTTCATCGGCCACGACCCGAAGGCGGCGCTCGACGGCGCCGACGCGGTGCTGGCGCTGGATTGCGACATCCCGTGGATCGAGGCGACGCAGCGGCCCGGCACAGGCGTCAGGATCATCCACGCGGGACCGGACCCGCATTTCCTGCGCATGCCGGTGCGCGGCTATCATACCGACCTCGCGATCCAGACCGATCCGGCGGCGCTGATCCGCGCCTTGGCCGGCGCCATGACGCCGGGCGCAGAAGCAAACGAACGCGCCGCCGCCATCGCCAAGCGCAGCGAAGCGCGCAGGGCTGCCGCCGCCGCGCGGGCGGCGCAGGGCGAAACCGGCCCGATGAGCGCCGAGTGGCTCAGCCGCTGCCTGTCCGACGCGTTGGGCGGTGACGGCATCGTGTTCAGCGAACTCGGGGTGCTGCCGGGAATGATGGATCTGGCCGGACCGAACCGCGTGTTCAGCAACCCGCATTCCGGCGGGCTGGGCTGGGCGCTGCCCGCCGCGCTGGGGGCGCAACTGGCGGACCGAGAGCGGCTGACGGTGGCCTGCGTCGGCGACGGCTCCTACATCTTCGCCAATCCCGTCGCCTGCCACCAGATCGCCGAGGCGCTGGAGCTTCCGGTCCTGACCATCATCAAGAACAACGGCATGTGGAACGCGGTGCGCCGCTCGGTCGTCAACGCCTATCCCGACGGGGCTGCGGCGCGCGCCAACACCATGCCGCTGACCTCGCTGGAGCCGGCGCCGGATTACACCATGATCGCGGCCGCCAGCCGCGCCCATGTCGAACGGGTCGAACACGGCCGCGACCTGCCCGCCGCGCTGACCCGCGCGATCCGCGTGATTCGCGAGGAGCGGCGGCAGGCGATGATCGATGTCCGCGTCGAGGTTTCAGACACGTTTTGACCCGGATTTTCAGCATTTCATATCATCGCCAGAAGGCGCATTTCCTTGTTCCATGATCCCCGACTTGGCTGTAAACAGGCTGCATGACAAATACCGTA
>JBFIHV010000109.1:0-7776 GCA_041601595.1 Amylibacter sp.
ACCCCGACGGTTCCGGTTCAAGAGCGCGGCTTTCGGTATCGGCCCATCCCACGCCACGAAAATCCCCCAGGTCGAAATCGACCGGAAAGGCGAATCCCAGCGGGATTTGATCTATTGGATGGCAGAGGTCGAATTCACCCGGCCGCAACCCGACCAAAGCCTGTATGTCCGCCTGCACCACAGGTCGGACGGCTTCGGGTATTACGATGTCAACAGCGGCTCGACCGGATTGGTTCTTGGCTGGCGCAAAGCGTTCTGAACCGGAACTTCGGCAAAGGCTCCGCCTGATCGGCGGCCCCTAACACCTTACTTACTAAACAGAAAATGCAGAACGTCGCCGTCAGCGACTTTGTAGGTCTTTCCCTCGGCGCGCATCTTGCCGGCTTCTTTCGCGCCCTGCTCGCCGTTGTACTTCACATAGTCTTCGTAAGATATTGTTTCGGCGCGAATAAAACCTTTTTCAAAATCTCCGTGGATAACTCCTGCCGCCTGTGGCGCAGAGGTGCCCTTGCGGATCGTCCAGGCGCGGGCCTCTTTCGGGCCAACGGTAAAATATGTTTGCAAACCAAGCAGTTCGTAACCGGCCTTGATCAAACGGTCCAACCCGGCTTCGTGCAGGCCGAGCTCTTCCAGAAACATCTCGGCCTCTTCCGGCGCCAGCTGGCTGATCTCTTCCTCGATGGCCGCTGAAATCACGACCGAGGCCGCGCCCTGCTCGGCCGCCATCTTGGCGACCCGCGCCGAATGGGCGTTGCCCTGGGCGGCGTTTTCCTCTTCGACGTTGCAGACATAGAGCACCGGTTTCGCCGACAGCAGTTGCAGCATGTCCCAGTTCTTTTTCTCGTCCGCGGCGATTTCCACAGTCCTCGCAGGCCTGCCGGCCTCTATCGCGGCGCGCGCGCGGTCCAGCAACTCGTTCTGGGCCACGGCCTCTTTGTCGCCGCCCCTGATCTTGCGCACGAGGTTCGCCTGACGGCGCTCGATGCTTTCCAGATCGGCCAGCATCAGTTCCGTCTCGATGGTTTCGGCATCCTCGATCGGATCGACACGTCCGTCGACATGGGTGACGTCGTCATCCTCGAAACAGCGCAGCACATGGGCGATGGCGTCGCATTCGCGGATGTTCGCCAGAAACTGGTTGCCCAGCCCCTCGCCCTTGGACGCGCCTTTGACCAGACCGGCAATGTCGACGAATGTCATGCGGGCCGGAATGATCTTGGCGGAACCCGCGATCCCGGCCAGCTTGTCCAGCCGCGCATCGGGAACCGAGACCTCGCCGATGTTGGGTTCGATCGTGCAGAATGGAAAATTCGCCGCCTGAGCCGCGGCCGTTCTGGTCAGCGCATTGAACAACGTGGACTTCCCCACGTTCGGCATGCCGACGATTCCAGTTTTAAAACCCATTTTCTGTCCTTCGAGACTGCAATTTCCGGCATGTACGGGGCAAGGCGGGCCAAGGTCAAGCCGGACGTGCGTTTTGCCATTGATTTTCGCCCCTCTTTGCCGCAAACCAAGGGCCGGAATTCAGGGGGACCATCCATGTCACGCATCGACCGGAAATTCGCAGAGCTGAAAGCGCAGGGCAAATCGGCCTTCGTTTCCTATATCATGGCGGGCGATCCCGACTACGACACGTCGCTTGCGGTGATGAAGGGCCTGCCCGCCGCCGGCGTCGATATCATCGAGCTTGGCGCGCCGTTCACCGACCCGATGGCCGACGGCCCCGCGATCCAGCTTGCCGGACAGCGCGCGCTGGCGGCGGGCATGACGCTGAACAAGGTGCTGGCGATGATCACCGAGTTCCGCAAGACCGACGACACGACGCCGATCGTCCTGATGGGCTATTACAACCCGATCTACAGCCACGGCGTCGAGGCCTTTCTGGTCGATGCCAGGAAGGCCGGCATCGACGGTCTGATCGTGGTGGACCTGCCCCCCGAAGAGGACGAGGAGCTTTGCATTCCCGCCAACAAGGCCGGGCTGAACTTCATCCGGCTGGCGACGCCCACCACCGACGCCAAGCGTCTGCCCAAGGTTTTGCAGAACACCTCGGGCTTCATCTATTACGTCGCGGTCAAGGGCATCACCGGATCGGGTTCCGCCTCCGCCGCCACGGTCGCGCCGGAAGTCGCCCGCATCCAGAAGGCCGGCAACCTGCCGGTTTGCGTCGGCTTCGGCATAAAGACGCCGCAGGACGCCGAGGCCATGGCAAAAGTTGCCGATGGCGCCGTGGTCGGTTCGGCGATCGTCGAGAAACTGGCCGCCGGGCAGTCGCCCGAGCAGGTGCTGGCGTTCGTCAAGGAACTGGCCGACGGGGCGCATCGGGCCTGAATTCCCGAAAATGCGACAAAATGGTAAAATAACATTACCAATTAGCACCGGTTTTTGATTGATCGGCGGGAAGACTGCGATATAGATTATCGCGATCCCAAGAAACGAGATACCGCCATGCCCGTCATCACCAACATCGCCGACCTGAAAGCGCAATACAAACGCCGCGCGCCGAAAATGTTCTACGACTATTGCGAAAGCGGCAGTTGGACGGAACAGACCTTCCGCGACAACGTCGACGACTTCGCCGATCTGCGCCTGCGCCAGCGCGTGGCGGTGGACATGGCCAACCGGACGACGGCGACCAAGATGATCGGTCAGGACGTCGCCATGCCGGTCGCGCTGGCCCCTGTCGGGCTGACCGGCATGCAATGCGCCGACGGAGAGATCAAGGCGGCGCGGGCGGCAGAAAAATTCGGCGTTCCCTTCACCCTGTCCACCATGTCGATAGGCTCGATCGAGGATGTGGCGGCGGCGACGACGAAACCGTTCTGGTTCCAGCTCTACGTGATGAAGGACCGCGGTTTCATCAACGAACTGATCGACCGCGCCAAGGCGGCCAAATGCTCAGCCCTGGTTCTGACGCTCGACCTGCAACTGCTGGGCCAGCGCCACAAGGACCTGAAGAACGGCATGACCGCCCCGCCCCGCCTGACGATCCCGAACATCCTGAACATCATGACCAAACCGCGCTGGGCGCTGGGCATGCTGGGGGCCAAGGAACGCGGCTTCGGCAACCTGAAAACCTATCCCGACGCCGGCGAGAACATGGCCAGCCTGATGAAGTGGATCGGCAACCAGTTCGAACTGTCCCTGACCTGGCAGGATGTCGACTGGATCAAGGAACGCTGGGGCGGCCCGCTGATCATCAAGGGCGTGATGGACGTGGCGGACGCCAAAAACGCCGTCGCGGCAGGCGCCGACGCGGTCGTGGTCTCGAACCACGGCGGGCGGCAGCTGGACGGCGCGCTGTCCTCGATCCGCGTGCTGCCCGACATCGTCGACGCGGTCGGCGACAAGATCGAGGTGCATATGGACAGCGGCATCCGTTCCGGCCAGGACGTGCTCAAGGCGCTGGCGCTGGGGGCCAAGGGAACCTATATCGGGCGGTCATACATATACGGTCTGGGGGCCGACGGTCAGGCCGGCGTCACCAAGGCGCTGGAAGTCATCCACAAAGAGCTGGAAACAACGATGGGGCTCTGCGGCGCGACGAGGATCGACCAGCTCAGCCGGGAAAAGCTCTATATCCCGCAGGATTTCCGCGGCCGCTGGGAATAGGCGAAAAGCCGCATTTTTCCCTTTCCATTATCGGGATTCTGCCCTATACGGCGCACTTCACGCGGCTCTACACCCTTGGAGGAGGCCGCTCATCTATATCTTTTAGGAGAAGAACATGGCTGGGAACATACCCGATCTGATCGCCACGGTTCGCACGGGGACAGGCAAGGGGGCCGCCCGTCAAGCTCGCCGTGACGGACTGGTACCAGGAGTTGTTTATGGTGGGGGCACGGACCCTCTTCCGATCAACATCCAATTCAATGTGTTGCTGAAAAAGCTGAAAGAGGGCCGCTTCCTGTCGACGCTCTTCAACCTCAAGGTCGAAGGCCACGACGACGTCCGCGTGATCTGCCGCAACGTGCAGCGCCACGTCGTCAAGGATCTGCCGACGCACCTCGACCTGATGCGCCTGCACCGCAACACGCGGATCAACCTGTACATCCCGGTCGAGTTCATCAACGAGGATATCTCGGTCGGCCTGAAGCGCGGCGGCACTCTGACCACCGTTCGTCCCGAGGTCGAGCTGGTCGTGACTGCGGACAACATCCCGACGAGCATCGTTGTCGATCTGGCCAAGGTCGACATCGGCGACATCGTCCACATTTCGAACGTCGAACTGCCGGAAGGCTCGCGTCCGACGATTACCGACCGCGACTTCGTGATTGCCAACATTTCCGCTCCAAGCAGCCTCAAATCCGAAGGCGATGAAGAGGAAGAGGCCGAAGAAGAAGAGACATCCGAAGAGTAATCTTCGACCCTGTTCGAATTCGAGCGCCCGGGACTTCGCGTCCCGGGCGTTTTTCGTTTCACCGCATTGCCATCCGCGACCGCCCGCCATACATTCGCGGCGATCTATCGGGCCCCGGCGGCCCGCCTGAACGGGAAATGACATGAAACTGTTTGTAGGGCTGGGAAATCCGGGCGCCAAATACGAAAACACCCGCCACAACATCGGCTTCATGGCCGTTGACAGGCTGGCGCAGGACAATGGTTTCGGCCCGTGGAAATCCAAGTTTCAGGGTCTGGTCGCCGAAGGCAACCTGGACGGCGAGAAAGTCGTCCTGCTGAAACCCCAGACCTTCATGAACCTGTCCGGCCAGTCGGTCGGCGAGGCCATGCGGTTTTTCAAGCTGACGCCGGAGGACATTGTCGTCTTTCACGACGAGATCGACCTCGCCCCCGGCAAGTGCCGCGTGAAACACGGCGGCGGACATGCCGGCCACAACGGGCTGCGCTCGCTGCACCAGCATATCGGCGACGCCTACGGACGCGTGCGCATCGGCGTGGGCCACCCCGGGCGCAAGGAACAGGTGGCGAGCTTCGTGCTGCACAACTTCGCCAAATCCGATCAGGACTGGGTGGAAGACGTGCTGACCGGCATTTCCGACGGCGCGCCGCATCTGGCGCGCGGCGACGACGGCAAATTCATGAACGCGGTCGGACTGCGCACCGCTCCGCAGAGAGCGTCTGCCGCGGCCAGTCCGAAACCGGCGCAATCCCCGCCCCCCGCGCCTGAACCCGAAGCGAAAGACGCGCGCAGCGCCCTGCAGAAACTGGTGGACAAATTTCGGTGATAGCTCTGGCGTCAAACTTAGAATAGTTCTAGATTACTTGACATGAAGGCCAGAGCAACGCATATCCTGTGATGGAACAGAAAGGTTTTTCAGCTATGTTTATCCAGACAGAATCCACGCCGAACCCGGCCACGTTGAAATTCCTGCCGGGTCAGACCGTCATGCCCGCCGGCACGGCGGATTTCACGACGGTCGAGGCGGCTGCGAACTCGCCGCTGGCCCAGCGCGTTTTCGGCGTCGAAGGCGTCAGCGCGGTGTTTTTCGGCCCCGATTTCGTGACCGTCACAAAGACCGAGCAGACCGACTGGAATCACATAAAGCCGGCGATCCTCGGCGCGATCATGGAGCATTACCAGTCCGGACAGCCGGTGATCGAAGGCGCGAACGATGACAGCGGCCATGCCGAACACAGCGGCGAGGACAGCGATATCGTCGAGCAGATCAAGGAACTGCTGGATACGCGCGTCCGGCCAGCCGTGGCCCAGGACGGCGGCGACATCACCTTCCACGGCTTTGACCGAGGGGTTGTCTATCTGCACATGCAGGGCGCCTGCGCCGGCTGCCCCTCCTCGACGATCACCCTGAAGATGGGCATCGAGAACCTGCTGCGACACTACATTCCCGAAGTGACGGAGGTCCGTCCGGTTGGCGTCTGACCCCCTGATACTGGCAATGGATACAACGGCCGCGCATTGTGCGGCCGCTTTGCTGTCCGGCGACCGCGTTCTGGCGCATCGGTTCGAACCCATGGTCAAGGGCCAGGCCGAACGCCTTATGCCCATGGTCGAGGAAATTCTGTCGGAAAACGGCAGAGGCCCGCGCGACCTGACCGCGATTGCCGTCTGCACCGGTCCGGGCAATTTCACCGGCATCCGTATCGCTGTCGCCGCCGCGCGCGGCCTCGCCCTGTCACTGGGCATTCAGGCCATTGGCGTCTCGCGGCTGGAGGCCCTTGCTTACGGCGCCATACAGCCGGTTACCGCCCTGCTGGATGGCCGACAGGACCATGTTTTCGCACAGTCCTTCGAACAGGACGAGGCCCTTGGCGACCCGATACTGGTACCGGTGCAAAACCTGCACGACGCCGCCGCCCATGTAACCCTGACCGGCGATCTGGACCGCCTCGCACTGCCCCGTTGCGCCCGCGTTCAGCCTGACGAAATCGTCCTGAACATCGCGCGCATCGCGGCCGGAAAACTCGGGCGGGACCTGCCGCGGCCGGCGCCGGTCTACGTGCGGGCGGCCAATGCGGCCTTGCCGACGGAACCGCCGCCGGTCCTGCTGCCATGACACCGGCGCAACTGGCTGCCATCCATGCCGAATGTTTCACCCTGCCGCGCCCCTGGTCGGCCGGGGAATTCACCGACCTTCTGAAATCCCGGAATATCTACCAGTGCGACCTGCCCGCCGGCTTCGCGCTCGGCCGCGTCGCGGGACCCGAGGCGGAATTGCTGACGCTCGCCGTCCTGCCGGCGGAACAGGGCAAGGGCTTCGGGCGTCAACTGGTCCGGCAATTCGAGGCCGAGGCCGTCCGGCGCGGCGCGTCCGAAGCGTTTCTGGAGGTCGCCGTCGGCAATGACGCCGCCATCCATCTTTACCGGTCCGAAGGCTACGTCGATGCCGGTTTTCGCAAGGACTATTACGACAGCCCGAAGGGGCCGAAAGTCGCCTGCCTTGTCCTGCGCAAGGAACTCGCGCCGGTGTGACGCAACGAAACTGCGGATTCACCGTTTCCCGCATTTTCCGGGGCGCCCGCAAGACAAGATTAATATTGACGCATCCGTCACCATTGTCCTTAAATCCACGCAATCAACAACGCATTGATTCACGAGCAACGGGTTTTTCCGTTGCCGGATAGCTGAAGAATAGGGAGTTTTTTTATGTCTATCACCAAATCCGTTCTGGGCGCGGTCGTCGCCACATTTCTGGCCGGCACCGCATTCGCCGCAGGACCTGCCATCGTCTATGACCTCGGCGGCAAGAACGACGGGTCATTCAACGAGGCGGCCTTCAACGGCGCCGAGCGGTTCAAACAGGAAACCGGCGTCGAGTACCGCGAATTCGAGCTGCAATCCGACGCCCAGCGCGAACAGGCTCTGCGCCGCTTTGCCCAGTCCGGCAACAACCCGGTGGTCATGGCGGGCTTTTCCTTCGCCGCGGCGCTGGAAGCGGTCGCCAAGGATTTCCCCGATACGAACTTCGCCATCATCGACATGGTCGTAGACCAGCCAAACGTCCGCTCGGTGGTGTTCAACGAGCATGAAGGCTCCTATCTGGTCGGCATGATGGCGGCGATGGCCTCCAAGACCGGCAAGGTCGGCTTCGTCGGCGGCATGGACATCCCGCTGATCCGCAAATTCGCCTGCGGCTACGTGCAGGGCGTCAAGTCGGTGAACTCCGACGCGACCGTATTCCAGAACATGACCGGCACCACCGGCGCGGCTTGGAACGATCCGGTCAAGGGCGGCGAGCTGACCAAGGCGCAAATCGCGCAGGGTGCCGACGTCGTCTATCACGCAGCGGGCGGCACGGGCCGCGGCGTTCTGCAGGCCGCCGCCGACGCGGGCGTGCTGGGTATTGGCGTCGACAG
>JBFIHV010000110.1:0-7733 GCA_041601595.1 Amylibacter sp.
CCCATTGCGGCCAGTCCGCCGACAGCCAGTCCCGATCCGCGAAGGAACGAACGGCGGTCAACCGATTTTTCTGCTACCCTGGACAGGAGGCTTGCCCGTTGGGGGCGTGTTGCTACCCCGTTGGTCTTTTTCCTGAGCATTGTTATTCTCCATTGCTGTTTGGCAGTATAGCCAAGTTTGCCATGTACTCTTGCCTTGCAGCGTCCCGGATGCCGAGCAACCCGCCGCCGCTGTCGAAACCTCCGCTAGAAGCGGGCGCTATCGAAATATGCCTTCGTATGGGCGGTATCCCGCAGCCCGTCGCCGGACTGCTGGTCGAGTTCTGCTGCTTCTGCCGACTTTCCGGCCATGGTCACAGCTACAGCAGGTGCCGCAACCGTCGCCAGTTTCAGAAAGTCCCTGCGGCTGTTCTCGCCGTCCTTCTCTTTTTTGGTCATTCGACTTCTCCTAGTTGTGGACCGCCTTTCGGCCGTCCGGTGTTACGGCCGTTCGCTGGCGGCCATCCTGAATGCTTGTTTCTCGATTTCCATGAATACGCGGCCGATCGCGCCCACGGGCGCATAGAGGATCGAGCCCTTCGCCCCCTCCAGATCGGAAAAGAAATGTCCGGCCCAAGGGCCGATGTGACGGTTGAAAAACTCTTTCTGGCGGTCCAGCGATGCCGGTTTTCCGAACCGGCCGGTGATCAGACCGGCCATCATCTCGCAGAGGCTGGCGATATTGTCTTCGGGTTCGAAGACGTTTTCGGCGCGGGAAATGTGAAGGCCGGCCATGTCATTGCGCAGTACCGCCAGCGGCTTTTCGTTGAGGAAACCCGTCAGGTAGTAGCTGGCGTAGGGCAGAAGTTCGCCGCGACCGACGCCGATGAACAGGGCGTTGAATTCGGTTTCGGCGGCTTTTTCGCTGCGCGACGCGGCAATGCGCGCCAGCGCCGTGATCGCGGAACCCAAGTCGGTCTCGTCACCGGTCAGAGCCGCTGTCTTCTTCAACAGGGCCTTGTTGGGCGGGGCAGACAGCAAAACGCCCAGATAATCGTAAAGATCAGCGCGAAGCTGGTCCTCATCCGCTATTTTCATGTCCGATGCGTTATCCAGCATCCAGTCCTCCCGATGCGGCCTCTTTCGCGGCCCGATCCCTCAAGTGTTCACCTCGACGACGAACCGCATGCGCCGTTTCGGCGCTGCGACCGCCATTTCCATTTCTTCGGTTTCCGGTTCTGTTCCCGGCTCCGGCGAAGGCGATTCCGCTGCGGTTACTTCGCCGGTTTCTTCGTCGGACGGGTCCTCGCCCTGCGTATCCGAGCCAACTTCCGCGCTGACCGGAGCGTCCTTCAGCTTTTCAAGGCGCGCCAGTTCCTCGACATGCTTCATCAGGCCTTTGCCGACCTGATAGGTGGTCCGGACCACTTCGCCCGAAAGGCCCGCCGTTCTGAAATCCTCTGCGTAATCCACCAGATCGTCCAGATTTGCCAACACCGGATTGCTTACCCACAACTTCCGAAGGGCGCGGTTGCGCAGGCGGGTCGGGACGGATTTTGCCATGAAAGCAGAAAAATCGTCGCCGGCCTTCAGCGTGTCCGGATCGGGCAGCCCAAGTTCCTCCAGCAACACCTCATCGGCCTTCTGTTCCTGTACCGCCAGTGTTTCGGCCTCTTCGGCGGCGATACGCGCCTCCGCCTCTTGTCTGGCTTCGGCCTCTACGGCCTGTTTGCGGCGGCTCCAGAATGTCTGCTGAACGGTCATTGCGGCTCCTCCGTGCGGTGGGAACCGGGCGCGCGATAGACGTCCGTCACCTGCTTTATGCGGGGGTCGCCAATGCCGTCCTGAACGAGGTCGATGCGGCTCTTGTCGCGTTTGCGCTTGATGAACACCTCTTCGTGATGGTGCTCTTCGATGAAGGCCCCGATCCAGGCGACCAGTGCCCGCGGCATCTCTACGGGTTCGACGATATCCTCGCCGTTGTCGGTATAATCCTGGGCCTCGTAGGGCGAGGCGGTCACCGTCACCAGGTCCAGCGGGCGTGTATCGCCCTGTTTCTGCGGGGTTCGCATGATGACGAAGAGTTTTGGAACGTCAGAGGATATCGCGGTCAGGTAGGCCTCTGTTTCGGTCCGGTGGAGCGTCAGGGGCAGGGTGCCCGCATGAAACTCGACCGTTTCGCCATCGCGCCGCAGTTCTGCCCAATCCGCCGGCGGCGCGCCCGGGATAACGGCGACTGCGCGCCAAATCCAACGAGCCCATTTCGTGACGCCCGGCGTCTGCCGGACGACAACGCCGACAGGCATTGTTGCAGTCCTTGAATTCAATTCTCTCTCCCGTCCAGCTTGTCGAAACCCTGCGGGCTCCCAACTGGTTGCCTCAATAGTGAGCAAATTTGACGTACCTTCAAAGAAAATTTTCGTTACAAAGCGAACTTGTGAACGAATTGCCGCGAAGTGGACATTTTGTCCAAATTCAAACGTCTGAATTTGACGGTTTTAGACAAAATGTCCACTTCGCCAGATGGCGCCGCTGCGCCGAAGGCGTGGTTGGAATCGCGGCTCCCGTGTCGTATAACCAACTGTCCGGCCAGCATATTCCGCCATTTCACGGGTTCCCGGGATTTGCCCATCGTCCGCCTGCAGCTGGATCGCGAACTGGCCGGAATCCGGAAACGGCACTTGTCCGGCCCGGACAATAATCGCGCTTTACGCGCCTTAATTTTCGTGACTAAGGTAAAGCCCTCTCTGTGAGGGAGTGCCCGAAATATGCACTGGAGACAGTTAATGCGGAAAAATAACTACGATGCCTAAAACACTCATTTTATGCGATTGTTCTGGTTCGCAGCCGGTGTCCGCAAAGTGTTTCTCTGACGTCGAGGGCATTCGGTGTTCGAAGGTTCACACAGCGCTTTGCACCACAGAATCAGGCGCGGCCTCCAGGCTGATTGAACAGGGCGATGCGATTGTCGCCTGTTTGCAGGAGCGCGCAGTGTTCGAGGAACTGGCCGAGGAACTCGGGGTCGAGGCGCCCGATTTCGTCGATATTCGCGACCGCGCCGGATGGTCCGACGAGGCCGAAAAGGCCGGACCGAAAATGGCGGCGCTTGTCCGCGACGCGCTGTTGCCGCGTCCTGCCGGAAAAGCCGTCGATATTGCCTGCGAAGGCCTGTGTCTGATTATCGGTTCCGCAAATGTTGCGATCCCTGCCGCCGAGCAGTTGTGCGAAATGCTGGGTGTGACCGTCCTGTTGCCCGACGGCGACGAGATACCGGTCAGCCGCGCTTATGACGTGACCTCGGGGAAGTTGAAATCCGCCAAGGGAACTCTTGGCGATTTCGAGGTCCGCATCGATGGATTGCGCCAGATAAATCCCGGCGGACGCGGCGAATTGCAGCTCGGAGAACCGCAGAACGGCGCGGTGTCGAAATGCGATATCATCCTCGATCTGTCCGGCGGAACCCCGCTGTTTCCGGCGCCTGAAAAGCGTGACGGGTACCTGCGCGCCGATCCGGGCGATCCATTCGCGGTGGCCAGACAGGTCTTCGACGCCTCCCATATGGTCGGCACGTTCGAGAAGCCCCTGTTTCTGAATTACGATGAAAACCTCTGTGCCCACTCCCGCGCCGGCAAGACCGGCTGCACGAAATGTCTCGATGCCTGCCCGACCGGTGCGATCATGCCGGACGGTGACCACGTTGTTATCGACCCGATGATCTGCGCCGGCTGCGGCGCCTGCAGCGCCTTGTGCCCGTCGGGGGCGGTCAGCTATGACGATCCGCCGGTATCCTATGTTTTCAGGCGTATCCGAACGCTGGCGGAGGCCTATCATGCCGCAGGCGGCGGTACGCCGCGCCTTCTGGTGCATGACGGAGAGTTCGGGGCGGAAATGATTTCCCTGTCCGCGCGGTTCGGGCGCGGCCTTCCGGCGGATGTCATCCCGATGGAGGTCGATGCGCTTGCGGGCTTTGGTCATGCGGAAATGCTGGCGGCGCTTGCGACCGGCTTTGGCTCGGTCCACATCCTTCTGTCGCCCAAATCCGACAGGGCGGTGATCGAGCGCGAAACCGCGCTCGCGAATGCGATAGCCGGCAAGGCGGGCGTTGTCGGTATCGACGTGAATGATCCCGATCTGCTGTCCGAAAGCCTGTATGGGTTCAAGCGGCTTGCTGGCGTCAAGGAGGCCATCCTGGCGCAAGGCGGGCGGCGCGATGTGACCCGTCTGGCCGCCAAGGCGCTGCGCCCCGACACGGACGCCCCGATCGACCTGCCCGAAGGCGCGCCCTATGGCGCGGTTCTGGTGGACACCGACGCCTGCACCCTGTGTCTGGCCTGCGCGTCGCTCTGCCCTTCGGGCGCTTTGGGCGACAACCCGGACTTGCCGCAACTGCGGTTTCAGGAGGATGCCTGCCTGCAATGCGGCCTGTGCGCCAATATCTGTCCGGAAAAGGCCATCACGCTCAAGCCGCAGATGGACCTGTCCGATGCGGCCTATCGCCAGACCGTGCTGCACGAGGAAGAGCCCTTCGCCTGCATCGAGTGCGGCGCGCTGTTCGGCGTCAAATCCACGATCGAGCGCATCGTGGCGCAGCTTGAGGGTAAGCATTCGATGTTCGCCGCCTCGGATTCGGGAAAGTTGATCAAGATGTGTGACACTTGCCGCATAAAGGCGCAGTATCATTCCACGGACAACCCGTTCCAACAGGGCGAACGTCCGAAAACGCGCACGACGGATGACTATCTGAAACCGCGCAAAGATCACTGAAATTGAGTAAATGGAGGAAAAACCATGAGTGAAGAATTCAATATGTCCATGAGGAAGTTCCTCAAACAGGTCGGCGTCACGTCGCAGCAGGCGATAGAGGAGGCCATGCGGGACGCGGGAGCGGCCGCGACCAAGGGCAAGACCTATTCCGCCCGCATGGTGCTGACCGTCGAGGGTCTGGACCTCGAACACGTCGTCGAAGGCAAGATCGCGGGCAACAGCTGAATGACCGTCACCCGTGAAAGCGTGCTGGACACGCTTGGCAAGATTGTCGATCCGATCAGCAAGAAAGACCTCGTGACCGCAGGCATGGTTCGCGCCCTGACGGTTACCGACGGGGCGGTCCGCTTTGTCCTGGAAATCGATCCGGCCCGCGCCAAGGCCATGGAGGCGGTCCAGGCGGAGGCGACACAGGCGTTGAAAGCGCTGACGGGTGTGACGAACGTGTCCGTTGTGATGACAGCGCACAGCGCCGCGCCGCCGCCGCCCGATCTGGGCGGCAAGAAGAAATCCGAACCCAGCGGCCCGCAGAAAATACCGGGCGTTGACCGGATCATCGCCGTTGCCTCGGGCAAGGGCGGGGTCGGGAAGTCCACGGTATCGGCCAATCTGGCCGCGGCTCTGGCCGCCGAGGGCCGCCGGGTCGGCCTGCTGGACGCGGATGTCTACGGCCCGTCGCAGCCGCGGATGCTGGGCATTTCAGGGCGGCCTTCGTCGCCGGACGGAACCACGATCCTGCCGCTGCGCAATCACGGGGTGACGCTGATGTCCATCGGCCTTATGACCCGCGACGACGAGGCTGTCGTCTGGCGCGGCCCGATGCTGATGGGAGCCCTGCAACAGATGCTGAGCCAGGTGCAGTGGGGCGCGCTCGACGTGCTGATCGTCGATCTGCCGCCAGGCACGGGCGACGTTCAGATGACACTCGCGCAGAAAGCCGATGTGACGGGCGTGGTGATCGTATCCACGCCCCAGGATGTCGCATTGATAGACGCCCGTAAGGCACTGGATATGTTTGACAAACTCGGAACTCCAGTGATCGGCATGATCGAGAACATGTCGACCCACATCTGTTCGAAATGCGGCCACGAGGAACATGTCTTCGGCCATGGCGGCGTGAAGGCCGAAGCTGCGAAACTGGGTGCGCCATTCATGGGCGAGATACCTCTGGATATCGACATCCGCCTGGCATCTGACGGCGGCGCGCCGATAGTCGTTTCCAAGCCGAACTCACCACAGGCACAGGCCTTCCGCAGGATTGCCCGCAAGATGATCGAAGACGGACAGGCATGAACGCAGAGCCGACGTTTCCGCCTTTGCTGAAGGGGCTGGAGGTTGATATTGGCGACGACCCTTTCGAGGTGGCGATCGACTTGGCAGACGCCGGATGCGATCCGGGAATCGTTACCTATGACATAACGCAGGAACACTTGCGTGCCGCGATCATCCTTGCCCCCGAAGTGCCGTTGTCCGAGGCAATGGCCATGCTGATCGCCTGCGGCATCGGGTTTTCGAATGCGCTGGGGGCCCTGGGCCCGCCGGAAGTCGCGGTTCATCTGGGCTGGGACGGAACGATTTTTGTCAACGGGGCGACCTGCGGCAGGCTCAGCGTCGCCTCGAACGCCTTCGATCCCGAGGAAGTGCCGGACTGGCTGGTCGTGGGGCTGAGCGTTGCGATGTTTCCCGCGACCGATATGGAGGGTGGCGAATCCCCGGACGAGACGACCCTGTTCCAAGAAGGCTGTGACGAGGTTGGTCCGGTGCGGTTGCTGGAAAGCTGGGCGCGCCACACCCTTGTCTGGATCAATCGCTGGTCCGAAGACGGGCCGGCGCCGTTGCATGCGGAATGGACCGGCATGGCATATGGCCTCGGCGGCGGGATCACCACCGATGTGTCCGGTCAGCCGGTTACGGGCAAATTTCTGGGTGCTGACGAGGATTTCGGGATGTTGATACAGACGAAGACCACTACTGTGGTTAAACCTTTGACAGAGTTGCTGGTCAGGGAAGACAGGGAAGACTGGGAATGAAACTCGCACGCGCCATCCATTTCGACGAAAGTGACCGCAATGTTTTCCATATCGCCGCGCGCACCGGCGAATGGGCGATCAGCGGCGGTTTCGAATTTTCCGACTGGTCCGAGGCCGACCTGAAGGGCAAGAACCGTCAGGCCTTTGCCAACGGCTGGCTCGGGCTGGAGACCTTCGGCCGCGTCACCTTTGTCGCCGTGACCACGATCGAGCAGGCAGAGGTGGATGCTCTGGCCAACCGCCTCGCGGCGCATTTCGTCGAGATGTACGGCGCTCCTTCGCTCGAACTCGCCCTGCCGGTGGCGAGGCAGGAACTGGAGCACGCTCTGGACCTGTGCGAAGACCATGACCCCAACACGCTGCTTGCGGTCAGCCGCGAACTGACCGAGGCAGGCGTGAAAGAGGCATTTCGGGCAATCAAGAGCGAAGATGCCGATATCATGCAGTTCGCTGTCCACGGGTCGCTGGACGACCGGACTTTTAGCTGACGGGTATCCAGACCGAAAAAACGGAGCCTTTGCCGACGCCGCTTTCGACCGAAATCGTCCCGCCATAGCGATTCACGATCGTTTTCGTGATCGAGAGTCCCAGTCCTGTGCCTTCCCGCTCCTTCGTCGTAAAGAACGGATCGAATATCTTGTCCATGACATCTTCCGGAATGCCTTTTCCGCTGTCCGAAACCTGGAAAACAACGCCGGCGGTGCCGTTCTGGCTGCTGCTGAACGTGCGTAATGTCAATGTTCCGCCCTCGGGCATGGCGTGTATGGCGTTGACAATCAGGTTGATAAGAACCTGCTGAAGCTCTGTCCGGTTTATCAGAATTGATCCGGTCGCATCGATTTCCCGGACAACTGTTATTCTGCTCTTTTGCAGCAGGTGCTGGACCAGCACCAGACAGTCATCCAGCGCCTGTGCCGCATCCTGGCGTTCCATTGAACCCGAGAACTCGTCTGGCCTGGCG
>JBFIHV010000111.1:0-7688 GCA_041601595.1 Amylibacter sp.
CTCGGGCATGAGTGTTTCATCGAGGCGGGTGCGGGGCAGGGCGCCGGGTTTTCGGACCAGGCGTACAGGGACAAGGGCGTGACGGTCGTGAAGACGGCGGCCGCGCTGTGGAAAGCGGTCGACATCGTCGCCAAGGTGCGCCCGCCGGAAGAGGCGGAGGTGAAGCGCTTCCGCGAGGGCCAGACCCTGATCAGCTTCTTCTATCCGGCGCAGAACACGGACTTGCTCGACGCGATGAACGCCAGGTCCGCGAACGTGATCGCGATGGACATGGTGCCGCGAATCAGCCGGGCGCAGAAGATGGACGCGCTGTCGTCGATGGCCAATATCGCCGGCTACCGCGCGGTGATCGAGGCGGGCAGCAACTTCGGCCGGTTCTTCACCGGCCAGATCACGGCGGCCGGCAAGGTGCCGCCGGCGAAGGTGCTGGTGGTCGGCGCCGGCGTCGCGGGGCTCGCCGCCATCGGCACGGCGGCCTCGCTCGGCGCGCGGGTCTACGCCTTCGACGTGCGCCCCGAGGTGGCCGAGCAGATCGAGAGCATGGGCGCCGAGTTCGTCTACCTCGACTTCGAGGAGGAGCAGCAGGACGGGGCGGCCACGGGGGGCTATGCCGCTCCCTCGTCGCCTGAGTTCCGCGAGAAGCAGCTGGAGAAATTCCGCGAGCTGGCGCCCGAGATGGACATCGTGATCACCACCGCGCTGATCCCCGGACGCCCGGCCCCGAAGCTCTGGACCGGGGACATGGTCCAGGCGATGAAGCCCGGTTCCGTGATCGTCGACCTGGCCGCCGAGCGCGGCGGCAACTGCGACCTGACGGTGCCCGACGACAGGATCGTGACCGGCAACGGCGTGACGATCGTGGGCTACACCGATTTCCCGAGCCGGATGGCGGCGCAGTCCTCGACGCTCTACGCCACCAACATCCGCCACATGATCGACGATCTGACGCCCGGCAAGGACGGCAAGGTCGTGCACGACATGGAGGACGACGTGATCCGCGGCGCGACCGCGGCCTTCGCGGGCGAGGTGACCTTCCCGCCGCCGCCGCCGAAGGTGCAGGCGATCGCGGCCAAGAAGAAACCGGCGGCGCCCGAAAGGACGCCGGAAGAGATCGCGGCGGCCGAGGCCGCGGCGCTGCGCAGGGCGGGGATGCGGCAGACCGGCCTGCTGGTCGTCGGCGGGTTGCTGATGGTGCTGATCGGGGGCTTCGCGCCCGCCAGCTTCATGCAGCACTTCATCGTCTTCGCCCTGGCCTGTTTCGTCGGCTTCCAGGTGATCTGGGGGGTCAGCCACAGCCTGCACACGCCGCTGATGGCGATCACCAATGCGATCTCGGGGATCATCATCCTCGGCGCGCTGCTGCAGCTGGGCGACGGCGGGGTCATCGTCAAGGCGCTGGCCGGCGTGTCGGTGCTGGTGGCGATGATCAACGTGGTGGGCGGCTTCATGGTCACGCGGCGCATGCTGCAAATGTTCCAGAAATCCTGAGGGGGATAGTGTGATGAGCGCAGGACTAGTCACTGCAGCCTATATTGCTGCGAGCGTTTTGTTCATTCTGGCCCTGGGCGGGCTGAGCAACCAGGAGAAGGCCAAGCGGGCGATCTGGTACGGCATCGTCGGGATGGCGATCGCCATCGTCACGACGATCTTCGGGCCGGGGGTCGGCGGATGGTCGTATGTCCTTCTGATCCCGATCCTCGCGGTCGGGTCGGTCATCGGCCTGACGGTGGCCCGGCGGGTCGAGATGACCGAGATGCCGCAGCTGGTGGCGGCGCTGCACAGCTTCGTCGGCCTCGCCGCGGTCCTGATCGGCTGGAACTCGGACATGCTGGGCACGCAGGGCCTGTCGGATGCCGAGGTGGTGATCCACGAGGTCGAGATCTTCCTCGGCGTCTTCATCGGCGCGATCACGCTGACCGGCTCGGTCGTGGCCTATGGCAAGCTGGCCGGCAAGGTGAGCTCGAAGGCGCTGGTGCTGCCGGGGCGCAACCTCTTGAACGTCGCCATGGTCGCGGTCAGCTTCGTGCTGCTGGTCCTCTACATGAACCACGCCGGGTCCTGGACGCTGTACCTGATGACGCTGGTGGCCTTCGTGCTCGGCGCGCATCTGGTGATGGCGATCGGCGGCGCCGACATGCCGGTGGTGGTCTCGATGCTGAACAGCTATTCCGGCTGGGCGGCGGCGGCGACCGGGTTCCTCTTGGGCAACGACCTGCTGATCGTGACCGGCGCGCTGGTCGGCTCCTCGGGCGCGATCCTGTCCTACATCATGTGCAAGGCGATGAACCGCAGCTTCATCTCGGTGATCCTCGGCGGCTTCGGCGGCTCGACGGGTCCGGCGATGGAGATCGACGGCGAGATGGTCGCGACCGACGCCGCCAGCGTCGCGGCGCTGCTGGACGACGCCGACAGCGTGATCATCGTGCCGGGCTACGGCATGGCGGTGGCCCAGGCGCAGCAGTCGGTCAGCGAGCTGACCAAACGCCTGCGGGCCCGGGGCAAGACCGTGCGCTTCGGCATCCATCCCGTGGCGGGCCGCCTGCCGGGCCACATGAACGTGCTCCTGGCCGAGGCCAAGGTGCCCTACGACATCGTCCTCGAGATGGACGAGATCAACGACGACTTCCCGAAAACCGACGTGGCCATCGTCATCGGCTCGAACGACATCGTCAACCCCGCGGCGCAGGAGGACCCGAACAGCCCGATCGCCGGCATGCCGGTGCTGGAGGTCTGGAAGGCCAAGACCGTCATCGTCTCCAAGCGCGGCCAGGGCACCGGCTACTCCGGCATCGAGAACCCGCTGTTCTACAAGGACAACACAAGAATGCTCTACGGCGACGCAAAGCAGAGCGTCGATCAGTTGTTGCAAACCATCGCCTGATCCCGGACCGAACGAGTGATGACCCTCGAAGTCAAGTAATCCGCTTTTTGCCGACGGTTCGTTGCCGTCGGCGCAAGCGACCATGAACCTCGCTAAAACTGTAACCCAAAGGTAAGACTCATGAACATAGGACGCTTCAATCCCGATCAGGTGATCGAAAATGCTGGCATAAAAGGCGTGAAAGCCGCGCATTACAACTTGCTCGAGCCCGCGCTGATCCAGGCGTCGCTCGAACGTGGCGAAGGCGAACTGGGGCAGGGCGGCACGCTGCTGGTTTCGACCGGCAAATTCTCCGGACGTTCGCCCAAGGACAAGTTCACCGTCATGGAGCCCTCGGTCAGGGACAGCATCTGGTGGGAAAACAACCAGCCGATGGAAGCCGCCGGTTTCGAGGCCCTGCGCGCGGATATATTCGCCTATCTCAAAGACCGCGACGTGTTCGTGCAGGATCTTTATGCCGGTGCCGATCCGGCCCACCGTATCAACGTCCGGCAGATCCATGAATACGCGTGGCACAACCTGTTTATCCGCCACATGCTGCGCCGCCCGGAAGCCCGGGAACTGGACAGCTTCGTACCCGAGTTCACGGTCGTGAACTGCCCGGGTTTTGCCGCCGACCCCGAAAAGCACGGTTGCCGGTCAAGCACCGTGATCGCCGTTTCCTTCGAACAGAAACTGGTTCTGATCGGCGGCACCGGTTATGGCGGCGAGAACAAGAAATCGATCTTCTCGATCCTCAATTACCTGTTGCCGCCCAAAGGCGTCATGCCGATGCATTGTTCGGCAAACCACGCGATCGGAAATCCGGACGACACGGCCGTCTTCTTCGGCCTGTCGGGAACCGGCAAGACGACGCTGTCCGCCGATCCGAACCGCATTCTTCTGGGCGATGACGAACACGGCTGGTCGGACAACTCGACGTTCAATTTCGAGGGCGGCTGCTACGCCAAAACCATCCATCTGAATGCAGAGGCCGAGCCGGAGATTTTCGCCACCACGTCCCGTTTCAGCACGGTGATCGAGAATATGGTCTATGACCCGCACACCAGGGAACTCGACTTTGAAGACGACAGCATTTCCGCGAACATGCGGTGCGCCTATCCGATGCATTTCATCTCGAACGCATCCGAGACCGGCATCGGCGGCCAGCCGAAAAACATCATCATGCTGACCTGCGATGCCTTCGGTGTGCTGCCACCGATCGCGCGTCTGACGCCTGCGCAGGCCATGTACCACTTCCTGTCCGGTTTCACCTCGAAAGTCGCCGGAACCGAACTGGGCGTGACAGAGCCGCAGCCGACCTTTTCCACCTGTTTCGGCGCGCCGTTCATGCCGCGCAGACCCGAGGTTTACGGGGCGCTGTTGCGCGACAAGATCGCGGCGAACAGCGCGACATGCTGGCTGGTCAATTCCGGCTGGACGGGCGGTGCCTTCGGAACCGGATCGCGGATGCCGATCAAGGCGACGCGCGCGCTGTTGACCGCGGCGCTTGACGGGTCGCTGAACGACAGCGAATTCCGCAAGGACGCGAACTTCGGCTTCGAGGTTCCGGTTTCGGTTCCGGGCGTGGATGCGGGACTTCTCGATCCGCGCAGCACATGGGCGGACAAAGCGGCCTATGACGCCGCCGCCAAGAAGCTGGTCGGCATGTTCTGCGACAACTTCGCGCAATACGAAGAGCACGTCGGCGATGACGTTCTGTCCCAAGCGGTCAAAAGAGCGTAAAGCCGGGTTCCGGAACTATTTTGGAGAAAGCAGTATCTTGCCCCGGTGGGCTGCTTTCTCCATCATCGCGTGGGCTTCTGCCGCCTGCTCGAACGGAAAGACCTTGTGGGTCTGCGCCGTCAGTTTCTTTTGCGCGAACAGCGGCCAGACCTTTTCGCGCAGGTCGCGGGCGACCGCGCTCTTGAACTCCTCGGGCCGGGACCGCAGCGTTGAGCCTGTGTAGGTAAGCCGCTTCAGCATGATCGGCATCAGATTGATCTCGACCTTGGAGCCGGCATTGAAGGCCAGTTGCACGATGCGCGCATCGGGGCTTGCGGCCTTGATGTTGCGGGCGATGTAGTCGCCGCCGATGATATCCAGGATCAGATCGGCTCCTCCTGCCTCTCTGACCACTTCGACGAAATCCTCGTCGTTGTAGTTGATTGCGCGTTCGGCGCCGAGGCTGACGACATAGGCGGCATCGTCTGCATTCGCGACCGTCGTGAAAACCCGCATGCCAAGCTGCTTGCCCAGCTGGATCGCGGTCGAGCCGATGCCGCCCGCGCCGCCGTGCACCAGCAGCAGGCTACCGGGCTTGATGTCCTGCCCGTAGAAGAGGTTGCTCCAGACCGTGAAATAGGTTTCGCACAGTCCGGCCGCGTCGACCTCCGAGATGTTTTCGGGGATGGGAAGGCAGTGCGTCGCGTCAACCGCCACGTATTCCGCGTAGCCGCCGCCGTTTGTCAGCGCGCAGACACGGTCGCCGACAGACCAGCCGGAAACGTCGCTGCCGACAGTGACTATCTCGCCAGACACCTCAAGTCCCAGCAGGTCGGATGCACCCTTTGGTGGCGGATAATGGCCGCGGCGCTGGACCAGATCGGGGCCGTTTATACCTGCTGCGGCAACGCGGATCAGAACCTCGCCGCTGCGGACCTGCGGCAAGTCGCGTTCGCCGGTCTCCAATACATCTGGCGCCCCGAATTCGCGCATTTCAACGGTTTTCATCTTATCTGGCAGCATGGTTACCTGTTCCTCGAATTAGCTGGAATATTCCCGGTCCGGAAACTATTCTGACCTTGGAATACAAACTGCCATTTGAAATGGCAAACAGAAAGACCCTGAAATCCAATGTCGGATATTCGCAATCTGAGGCTGCTTGTCTCGCTGTCGCATCACAAGCATTTTTCGCGCGCGGCTGAAGACTGTGGAATTTCGCAACCGGCTTTTTCGGCGCGGATCCGAAGCATCGAGGAAGATTTCGGTCTGCCGCTCGTGCGCCGCGGAAACAAGTTCATGGGCTTCACCCGCGAGGGAGAGGTCATGCTCCGCTGGGCGCGGAAGATCCTGGCGGACGTGGAAGGCATGCGGCAGGAGATCGACGCCCTGAACAGCAATCTGAAGGGCAAGCTGGTGGTGGGGACCATTCCAACGGCTCTGCCCTTCGCGGCGGACGTTTCGGCGCAGTTGCGGCGCGACCACCCGAACCTGTCGATTGAAATCCAGTCGCTGTCCTCGACCCAGATCGATATCCGGCTGAACGACTATTCGCTGGACGCGGGGCTGACCTATGTCGAAGACGCCGACCCCGATACCATCGAATTCCTGTACAACGAAACCTATGCGCTGATCGCGCCGGAATCGCTCGCCCCGCGCAAGAGTGGGACGGCGACCTGGGCCGAGGCGGCGCAATTGCCCTTGTGTCTGTTAACCACGAACATGCGTAACCGGCAGTTCGTGGACGAGGTCTTCGAGCAGATAAATGTATCGCCGACGATTGTCATGCAGACCAGCGGATTTACTGCCGCGCTCGCCCTCGTGGCCAGCGGCAGCGCGGCGACGATTGCGCCGCTGCGGATCGTCGATACGTATTTCGCGGATCAGTCATCCGTGCGTCTGGAACTGGTGGAACCTTCGGTTTCGCACGCCGTCGGCTTGTCGATCAAGGATCAGAAACCGGTCCTGCCGGCGGTGCAGGCATTGCGGGTCGCGGTGCGGAATTCATTATAAGCAGAACAAATGATATGTTACAAAACTCGAATTTGAAACTATCGTTGTTACCTGCGATAAAGCGCTATTCATTCTGGAGGATCGCATGAACGTGCAGAACAGCAAGCCGGGTATCTGGAAGTCCGGAAAAGGCAAAGGCAAGGTAACGCCAAAAGGCCGTCAATTCGATGATGCGGCACTGGCCGACGTCAGGGAATTGCTGGGTGACCGTCCGCGCCGTTCCGATCTGCTGATAGAACATCTTCATCTTATTCAGGACAAGTTCGGCCACCTCTCCGCCGCGCACATGTGCGCGCTGGCGGAAGAGATGAAGCTCTCGCAGGCCGAAGTCTACGAGGTCGCGACTTTCTATGCGCATTTCGACGTGGTGAAAGAGGGCGAGACGCCGCCGCCGGATCTGACGATCCGCGTCTGTGATAGCCTGTCCTGCGAACTGACGGGCGCGCAACAACTGCTGTCCGCGCTGAAAGACGGTCTCGACCCGGCAAAGGTCCGTGTCCTGCGCGCGCCTTGCATGGGGCGTTGCGATACCGCGCCGGTGCTGGAGATCGGCCACAACCACATCGATCATGCGACGCCGGAGCTGGTTGATGCTGCCATTGCCGCCAGCGACACGCACGCCCATGTCCCCGACTACGAAAAATTTGCCGCCTATAAGGCTGCCGGCGGGTACAAGGCGCTGGCCGATCTGCGGGGCGGTTCGGATACGCCTGACGGGGTGCAGGACAAGGTTCTTAAGTCCGGTCTTCGCGGTCTTGGCGGCGCGGGTTTCCCGTCCGGCAGGAAATGGTCCTTCGTCCGCGCCGAAAGCGGCCCGCGCTATCTGGCCGCCAACGGCGACGAGGGCGAACCCGGCACCTTCAAGGACCGCTACTATCTGGAACGCACGCCGCATCCGTTTCTGGAAGGCATGCTGATCGCCGCATGGGCGGTGGAAGCCGAAAAATGCTTTATCTACATGCGCGACGAATACCCTGCGGTCCTGCATATTCTGGCCGAAGAGATCAGGGCGCTCGAAAGCGCCGGGATTGTCGAGCCGGGCTATATCGATCTGCGACGCGGTGCCGGCGCCTATATCTGCGGCGAAGAAAGC
>JBFIHV010000112.1:0-7681 GCA_041601595.1 Amylibacter sp.
AATCGACGCTGCGCGGGCGGGCGCGGGATTTCTATCTGCTCGACGACAAGCCGCTGATGCCCGGCCAGGTGTTCCGCCATCCGGGTCAGGCCGAGGTTCTGGAAAAGATCGCGCGCCACGGCCGCGACGGCTTCTATGCGGGCGCGGTGGCCGAGGACATGGTGAACAGCTTGCGTGCGCTGGGCGGCGTTCATACGCTGGAGGATTTCGCCGCCACGGCCTGCACCTACACCACGCCGATATCGGGCGAATACCGCGGCATGGAAATGCTCGAGCATCCGCCGAACGGTCAGGGCGCGACCGCGATCCTGATGAACAATATCCTGCAGCATTTCGACATCGGCGACATGCACCCGTGGGGCGCGCAGCGTGCGCATATCGAGGCCGAGGCGAGCAAGCTGGCCTATGACGCGCGCAACCGGTTCATGGCGGAGCCCGACTATATGACCCGTCTGGGCCATATGATGTCGCAGGACACGGCCAGGCGTCTGGCCGGGCTGATCGACCCGAAACGCGCCATGGAAAACCCCTCGGTCCTGTCCGAGGCGGTGCACAGGGACACGATCTATATCACCGTGGTGGACCGTGACCGCAATGTCGTGTCGCTGATCTATTCGGTCTTCAAGGCCTTCGGTTCGGGGCTTGCCTCCGACCGGTACGGCATCAATTTCCACAACCGCGGCAGGTCGTTCTCGCTCGATCGGGGGCATCCGAACGAGCTGGGCGGCGGCAAGCGGCCGATGCACACGATCATCCCCGCCATGCTGCGGCAGGGCGGCAAGATCGTAATGCCCTTCGGCGTCATGGGCGGGGCCTATCAGGCCAACGGTCACGCGCGCTTTGTGTCGAACGTGGTGGATTTCGGCATGAGCCCGCAGGAGGCGATCGACGGGCCGCGCAGTTTTTCCGAGGATGGCGCGATGCAGGTCGAACGCGGCTATTCCGATCAGGTGCGTGCCGATCTGGCGGCTCTGGGGCACGCGGTTTCGGTGCCCGCCAAGCCGATCGGCGGGGCGCAGGCGATCTGGATCGATCCGCAGACAGGCGTCCTGGAAGGCGGGTCCGATCCGCGCAAGGACGGGATCGCGCTGGGCTACTAGGGAACGGTGACCGGCTGCCTGCGGCGGCCTAATTCATATGCACCGACAGCCGGTACTGGCCGTCGTGCAGGTCTCCGAACATCTGTTCGACCTCCGGGTGTTCCACCGGGTCGCCGGACTGGTCGCGGACCAGGTTCTGTTCGGATACATAGGCGACGTAGTAGGACGTGTCGTTTTCCGCCAGCAGGTGATAGAACGGCTGGTCCTTGCGCGGGCGCATGTCCTCGGGGATGGAGTCCCACCATTCGTCGGTGTTGGAAAAGGTCGGGTCGATGTCGAAAATCACGCCACGGAACGGATGTTTCCGGTGGCGGACAACCTGTCCGATGGTGAATTTTGCTTGCACTGTTAACATAGGAATTCCATTGGCCTTACACGACACTCTTACGCTGTCATTGACTTGCTGTCCACAGCACGCGATATGACGGGGCGCGAATTTTAAGGGAGGCGAAATGTCCACTTTGGTAATCGTTATACAGATCGTCGCACCGGTCTTCCTGCTGGCCGCCATCGGCTATGGCTGGGTGCGGATGGGCTATGACTACAGCGTGGTCTTCGTCACTCGTCTGGCGATGACGATCTCGGTTCCCTGCCTGATCTTCGTGGCGCTGATGAAGGCGCAGATCGATCCGGGCTCTCTGGCCCGGACGTTCTGGGCGGCGGTGGCGGCCTATGTCGTTGTCACCGTGGTCTTTTTCGTGGTCGTGAAGCTGGCGAAGCTCGATTTTTCGACCTATATGCACCCGCTGATCTTCGGCAATACCGGCAATCTGGGCCTGCCTCTGGCACTGTTCGCCTTTGGCGAAGAGGGGCTGAGCCTCGCCGTCGTGATCTTCGCCGTGATGATCGTCTATTCGTTTTCGCTGGGCCTGTGGATGGTGTCGGGGCGCGGGTCCTTCGGCAAGGTGGTCAGGGAGCCGATCGTCTATGGCGCGCTGTTGGGAGCGTTGTTCATGTACAACGGTTGGCAGACGCCGGTCTGGCTGACCAATACGCTGCAACTGACCGGCCAGATGGCGATTCCCCTGATGCTGATCACGCTGGGCGTGGCGCTGGGCCGGATCGACGTGCGCAGCTTCATGCGGCCGTTGGTGCTGGCGGTTTTCAAGGCCGTGGCCTGTACCGCGATCGCGGTCGGCGTCGCGGTTTTCTTCGGCCTCGGGCAGGTCGCGACGGCGGTGCTGATCCTGCAACTGACGACGCCGGTGGCGGTGACCTCCTATCTGCTGGCGGAGAAATACGGCGCCGATTCCGAAACCGTGGCCGGTCTGGTTGTGGTGTCCACGGCCGTTTCGGTGATCACGATTCCGGTAATACTGGCATTTTTGGTCTAATTTGACCGGTTTCGTCTTTGATATGCGCGCATTCTGGCGTATCATGTGCGCAATCAACCAGCGTAAGACTGGATATCGAGCAGATGAAGCATATCGCACTGTTATTTGTGCTGACGATCTTGGTTGCCTGTTCGGGCGGCAAGTCGCCGCCACGCAATCTTGATGACGCCTGCCGGATGAAGGCAGAGCGCCCGTCGTGGTTCAAGAGCCTTTCCAAGGCCGAACGTAAGTGGGGCGTGCCGCAGGCGGTCTTCCTCGCCGCGATCTATCAGGAATCGAAATTCGTCGCCAAGGCCCGGACGCCGCACCAGTTCGCGCTGGGCATCATCCCGATGGGGCGGCAATCCTCGGCCTATGGCTATTCGCAGGCCATCGACAGCACCTGGGACTGGTATCGCAAGGACACCGGACGCCGGTTCGCGAAGCGCACCGATTTCGAGGATTCGGTGGATTTCATGGGCTGGTACATGAACGAGACCACGCGCCGCAACAGGGTGCCGAAGTCCGACGCCTATCACCAGTACCTCGCCTATCACGAGGGTCACAGCGGGTTCGAGCGGCGCAACTACAACAACAAATCATGGCTGATCGGCGTCGCCAGATCGGTGCAGGACCGCGCCGTTCTGTACGACACGCAACTGGCCTATTGCCGCCGCTAGTTCCGGCCGCGCTTCAACTGTTCCTCGATCGAAACCCGGTTGAACAGGAAGGATGAAAGCTCCTCGCCTTCGATCATTTCGCCCAGCATTATCGTGGTGTCCTGCCCCGACTGGTCGGTGATCACCCATTTGCTCAGCCGCGTCGGGCCGGACGTGAACACCAGCCGGATGCGGCCGTATTCGGGATGGTCCGGGTCCTGCGCGATCACGGATGTTTCCGTGGCGCCGGGTTCATGGCCGATGATCATCCGGTTGTTCTTCAGGTCGATCTGTCGCGACAGAAAGACGCTCAGCGGCGTCTGGTCCAGCGGATAGACCTGCGGGCCCTGATTGGATTTCCTGTCGAAAATCGCCAGCGTGCTGCCGCCCGCGACCACCAGCGCCGGATCGGGCGCGTCGTATTCGAACCGCATCCGCCCCGGGCGGTGCAGATAGAACGTGCCTGCGGACTTCGTGCCGTCGGCATTGATCTGCACGAACCGGCCGCGCGCCGTGGTCAGCCCTTGAAGGTAGGCCGAAATTTCGTCCAGCGACAGCGGCTTGGCCGCGACCGGCAGCGGCGCGGCAAGCACGAGGCCGGCGGCAAGTCCGGCAAGAAGGGTTCTGCGTTTCATGAAATCCAAGATAGCCATCCGCCGGTGAATTGAAAGACGCCGCCGATCACAAAGACGAAACAAGGCGTCATCCAGCCGTGCAACCGGCCGATCTTCGCCGGTGTGTCACGCCGCGTGAAACCTTCGAAAACGAAGCCCCCCCGCCGGCAGGGGAGGGGCGGGCGCTATTGCTCGGGGACCAGTATCTCGCGCTTGCCGACGTGGTTCGCGGCAGAGACGACGCCCTGATCTTCCATCTCCTCGACCAGCTTGGCGGCCTTGTTGTAGCCGACCGACAGTTTCCGCTGGATGTAGGAGGTGGAACATTTCCGGTCGCGCAGCACCACGGCCACGGCCTGATCGTAAAGCGCATCGTCGCCGTCGGTGTTGCCGCCGAGGCCGAGCACCATGTTGATGTCGGCTTCCTTGTCGTCGGGCGGGCCTTCGACCACCGAGCCGACATAGACCGGCGGGCCGTAGGCCTTGAGGTGGTTGACGATTTCCTCGACCTCTTCATCGGACACGAAGGGCGCGTGGATGCGGGTGATGCGGCCGCCGCCTTCCATGAACAGCATGTCGCCCATGCCGAGCAGTTGCTCGGCGCCCATTTCGCCGAGGATGGTGCGGCTGTCGATCTTGGACGTGACCTGAAACGAGATCCGCGTCGGGAAGTTGGCCTTGATCGTGCCGGTGATGACATCGACCGAGGGCCGCTGCGTCGCCATGATCAGGTGGATGCCGGACGCCCGCGCCATCTGGGCCAGACGCTGGATACAGGCCTCGATCTCCTTGCCCGCGACCATCATCAGGTCGGCCATCTCGTCGACGATCACCACGATATAGGGCAGTTTTTCCGGCTTGAAGGTCTCGGTCTCGAACACCGGATCGCCGGTCTCGTCGTCGAAACCGGTCTGGACGGTGCGGGTGAAATCCTCGTCCTTGTCCAGTGCGTCCTGCACGCGCCCGTTGTAGCCGGCGATGTTGCGCACGCCCATCTTGGACATCTTGCGATAGCGTTCCTCCATCTCGCCCACGACCCATTTCAACGCCACGACCGCCTTTTTCGGATCGGTCACGACGGGGGACAGCAGGTGCGGGATGCCGTCATAGACCGACAGTTCCAGCATTTTCGGGTCGATCATGATCAGGCGGCATTCCTCCGGCGACAGCTTGTAGAGCAGCGAGAGGATCATGGTGTTGATGGCGACCGATTTGCCGGAACCGGTGGTGCCCGCGATCAGCAGGTGGGGCATCTTGGCGAGGTTCGCGACCTGCGAGGCGCCGCCGATGTCCTTGCCCAGCGCCAGCGGCAGGGACTGGCCGCCGTCGCCATAATCGCGCGACGACAGGATCTCGCGCAGCAGCACGGTTTCGCGGGTTTCGTTGGGCAGTTCGATGCCGATGATCGAGCGGCCCGGAATGGTTGAGACACGGGCCGAAAGCGCCGACATGGAGCGCGCGATGTCGTCGGCCAGACCGATGACGCGGCTGGCCTTGAGGCCCGGCGCCGGTTCCAGTTCGTACATGGTCACGACCGGTCCGGGGCGGACCGAGACGATCTCTCCCTTGACGCCGTAATCGTCGAGCACGTTTTCCAGCATGCGGGCGTTTTCCTCCAGCGCCTCGTCGCTGAGCTGGGTGCGCACGATCTTGGCGGGATTGGACAAAAGGCTCAGCGCCGGTGTCTGGTAGTCGTCGCCGCGGTTTTCCGTGAATAGGCTGGGCTGGGCCTCTTTCCTCGCCTGTGTGCTTGGCTGCGCCGGTTTCTTCACCGGATGCTGGACCACGGATTTCTGCTCTCCCAAAATGGCGCGCGGCACGGACAGGGGCGGCTCGCCGACGGGGAGTTCCGGCTCTTCGATGACGGAGTCGCCGGTGTCCGCGCCGGACAGGACGGGTGGCTCGCCGGCAAACCCGGCGCCGCGGGACACGCCGCCCAGCCGCGGCACGCGGCCCGTGTCGGTGGGGGCCGTTCCGAGGCTCGGCTCCAGACGGGTCTGACCGGATTCGGCCTTGCGCGACACGGCGGCGGAAATGCGGGCGTTGATCCGCGCTTCGTCCGAGCCGTAGGCGGCCTCCGTCCGGCCGAACGCCGGCACCGGTGTGACCGGCTGCGCCGCGGGGCGGTCGGATTTCTCGAACTTGAGCATCTTGGACAGGAGTTTCCTGCGCGGCGCTTCGGCGGCGACATGGCCGCTGTCGATGACGCTGAAATCGTCGTCCTGCCGCTGCCGCGTGGCCTCTGCCGCGGCCCGCCGTCCGGCGCGGGTTTCGCGGCGGGCGGAGCGCTTGTCGAGCGCGAAGCGGAACAAGCCGGTGAACGCCGCCACGGCCATGTGCAGCAGGTAGAGCGAGATCGAGACGAGATTGCCGTATACCAGCAGGAAAGACAGCCATGAGAAGCGCAGGATGCGGCGCAGTTCGGCCCCGTCGAGCCCCAGCGTGAAGGCCGCGAGAACCAGGCTGGCGACCCCGAGGATCGCGCTGGTCAGGCGGAAGCCGAGCTCCGGCCCCAGCGGGTTCAGGTCGACCAGAAAGATCAGCGCCCCGTCGCCGCCGACGCCGCCCAGACCCAGACCGGTGCCGTGCGGCCAGAAATCCGGCGGGATATGCGTCGACAGGAACACCGCGAGCGCCGCGATCATCACCGGAACGAAGATGATGCGGGAAATCAGGCGCTGCTCGCCCTTGTGGAAGACAAAGCGCAGACCCCAGACGGCCAGCAGCACCGGCAGGCTCCAGGACGCCCAGCCGATGGTCAGGATCAGCATGCCGGCGGCCCAGGCCCCGTAATTGCCCAGCAGGTTTCTGGCCGGTTCCGAGGTCGCGCTGATCCAGCTCGGATCGTCGGGAGAGTAGCTGTAGAGCATCATGCCGAACAGAACCGAGGCCCCGACAAGGGCGACGCCGGTCAGTTCGCGGCCGCGCCGCCGCAGCATGTCCTGCACGTGGGTTTCCAGCAGCGGATCTCTCGGTCTGGTTTGAAATGCCATGATCTACCTCAATACAAACAATCGCGGATCTTGCGTAATCCGTCTGTCATTTCGTTTTTCTCTGCCACCATGGCGACGCGGATATAGCCGTCGCCGGGATCGCCGTCGGGCGTCGGGCGGCTCAGGTACTTGCCGGGCAGGACACGCACGCCGGTTTCCCGCCAGAGCTTCAGGGTGGCCTGTTCGCCGTCCTTCACCGGCAGCCACAGGAAGAATCCGGCCTGCGGCGGGGTGTAACCCGGCAGGCCCGCGAATATCTCGTCGGCGATGGCGAATTTCTCGACATAGAGCGCGCGGCTGTGCGCGACATGTTCCTCGTCGGCCCAGACCCGGGCCGAGGCATGCTGGATCGGTCCGGGCAGGGGCGCGCCGGCATAGGCGCGCAGGGTCTTGGCCGCGCCGATGTTCCGCGCGCCGCCGGCGACAAAACCGGAGCGCATCCCCGGAAGATTCGAGCGTTTCGACAGCGAATGGAAAATCACCACGCGGTCGGGGTCGGCCCCCAGTTCCGTCGCGACCTGAAGAGCGCCGACAGGCGGGTCGCCGCGATAGACCTCGGAATAGCATTCGTCGGCGAAGATGCGGAAATCGTGTTTCTCGGCCAGGGCGATCAGGCTCGCCCAGTAGTCGCGCGAGGCGATCGCGCCCTGCGGATTGGACGGCGAGCAGATATAGGCGATGGCCACGTCGTTCAGCACGGCGGCGGGCAGGGCGGCATAGTCAGGCAGGAACCCGGTTTCGGCCCGTGCCGGAACGAAGACAGGCTCCGCGCCCGCCGTGACCGCAGCGACGGCATAGACCTGATAAAACGGGTTTGGAATCAATATCCTCGGCTTTCGCCCGTTTTTCTGTTCGGGGCAAAGCGCAAGGCAGGTGTTGAACAGGCCTTCGCGCGATCCGTTCAGCGCCATGATCTGCGTCGCGGGGTTCAGCGTGATCTTGTAGCGCCGTTTCAGCCAGTCGGCTATCGCCGCCAGCAATTCCGGCGTGCCGTTGTTGTCG
>JBFIHV010000113.1:0-7680 GCA_041601595.1 Amylibacter sp.
AATTCAGGAAAGAGGTCGGATAGTGGCTGTACTCTACAACAAAGTGGCCCTGATCGGGCTTGGCCTGATCGCGGGCTCGCTGTCGCTGGCAATCCGCAAGAACGGTCTGGCGGGGCAGGTCGTGGGCTATGCCAAAACCGCCGAAACCCGGCGCGTCGCGGCAGAGATCGACCTGTGCGACCATGTCTGCGACACGGCGGCGGAGGCGGTGAAGGATGCCGATCTGGTTGTGCTCTGCGTGCCGGTCGGCGCCATGGCGGCCGTCATGGAGGAAATCGTGCCGCACCTGAAAAAAGGCGCTGTCGTTTCCGATGTCGGCTCGGTCAAACGCGCCACGATCGAGGCGGTTACACCCCTGTTGCCCGAGGGCGTGACCTTCATCCCTGCGCACCCGCTGGCCGGGACCGAGCATTCAGGCCCGAAATCCGGTTTCCCGGAGCTGTTCGAAAACCGCTGGTGCCTGTTCACGCCGCTGGAAGGCACCGACCCCGAAGACCTGAAACGGCTGGAGGACCTCTGGAAGGGCGTCGGCGCGAACCTGACGGAAATGGACCCTGACCACCACGATCTGGTGCTGGCCGTCACCTCGCATGTACCGCACCTGATCGCCTATACGATGGTGGGCGTCGCCGACGACCTCAGCCGCGTCACCGATCAGGAAGTCATTAACTATTCCGCGGCCGGTTTCCGCGACTTCACCCGCATTGCCGCCTCCGACCCGACAATGTGGCGGGACGTCTTCCTGAACAACAAGGACGCGACTCTGGAGATACTGGGCCGGTTCACGGAAGAGCTGTTCGACCTGCAACGCGCCATCCGGCGCGGCGACAGCGACCAGCTGTTCGACTATTTCACGCGCACCCGCGCCATCCGCCGCGGCATCATCGAGGCGGGGCAGGACACGGATGCGCCGGACTTCGGACGTGGAACGAAGAAGTCCTGACCGCTTCACGGCGGGGCGGACGATCGGTTTCCGTCCGGAACGGTTCGGGCAGCATGCGACACGGTCCGTCGCCGGAACAGGCGCACCGGTCGGCCTGTGACAGCTTCGGCAGCGTGCTCGGCCCCTGGTCGGACGGGTTCCATCGCGACCCCGTCCATCCGGATGCGGAACGTCACTACGACGGTTTCAGCCGCCGCTAGTTCCAGATCAGGCGCGGCGCCTCACCGACGGGAATCGGTCCAAGGTACATGATCCGGTCGGCGAAGCGTAACGGCACGTTCAGGGTCTCTTTGTTGCCCGACATCGCCGCGAAGACACCGAGGAGAGCATCGAGCGTCGCGGCGACCTCGGGCGACAGCCTGCCTGCCGTGACCGCCAGATCCAGCATTTGCCGGCCGTTCCGCGCCTGTAAATCCAGCGACCCGGTGGGATAACCCTGACGGTCCAGTTCCACCGATCCGACGGCTTTCAGGCCCAGTTCGCCCCATTGTGCGTCGAACGTTTTGATATCCAGCCGCGTCCAGACCGGTTTTTCGGCTTCGACGGCGCGCCGGTCCCAGGGCCGGTCGAAGGCCGCCGTCGTTTCGACATGCAGCGCGTCGAACTGCGCTGGAAGGATGCCGCCGGGGTCGAGCTGCGCCTTCAGGTCCGCTGACGGCGTGAAATTCGTGGCGTCAAAGGCGATGTCATGGGCAAACGGCTCGCCGGCGCTCCGCCGGGTCGCCAGAACGGCCTTCCCGATCGAACTGGTCCATCCATCCTCGCGGCTCAGCCGGACATCTTCGAGCGTCAGCGTCGCCCGGTTCAGGGCCAGATCGCTGTTCGGCTCGAACACGACGCTGGCGCGCATGTCGCCCGACGTGACCGCAACGCTGCCGGTTGGTGTGCCGATGGTCTGCGCTGCGGGCCAGACCGCGATAATGTGGTTCGGCCGGTAACTGAGTTGCAGCGTCTGGAACTGCGGCGCCGACCACGCCCAGCCATAGCGCGGGTCTGCCAGTTCAAGATCGGTGACCGTACTGTCGAACCGATTGGGAAAGCCCTGCACCGTGACGTTCGAATAATTCGCGACCCAGCCCGCCTGCGCGCGATCCTGAAGCCAGGCCTCTATCGCGGTTTTCTGCGCGCCGGACCCGATAAACCAGTACCCGCCCCAACCGCCCGAGAGTATGAGGATTGCCATAATCAGTAAACGAACCACCCGCGCACCCTTTTCAATCCGGAGTTTTATTCGTTATAGCAGGTGCGAAAATTAGGAACAGTCAAATGCACAGAAACGGATTATGGGTTTTCGGCTATGGTTCGCTTGTTTGGCAGCCGGAGTTCGAATTTCAGGAGCGTCATATCGCCCGGCTGGAGGGCTATGCGCGCAGTTTCTGCATGCGGTCGATCCACCACCGCGGCACGGTGGAGCATCCGGGGCTGGTGCTGGCGCTGGACGAGGCCGAGAGCCATTGCGACGGCGTGGCGTTTTTCGTGGCTCCGGACCGCGCGCAGAAGACACTGGACGCGCTGCGCGAGCGCGAACTGATTTCCTCGGCCTATCTGGAGGCCGTGCTGCCGGTTTCACTGCGCGACGGGCGCAGGGCGGAGGCCGTCAGCTATGTGATCGACCGCCATCATGACCAGTATTGCCACCTGTCTCTGGAGGAACAGGCCCGCATCATCGCGGTTGCGCAGGGCGGGCGCGGGCCGAACACGGAATATCTGTTCAACACGGCGGCGCACCTGACGGAACTGGGGTTGGAAGACCCGGACCTGACGTGGCTGTGCAACCGGGTCGAGGAAATACGGGCCGGATCAGGCATCGGGTGACACCACTTCCAGTGTCATGCCTTTCGCGCCGGTGATCAGGACCCTGTCGCCGACTTGTGCCGTCTGCCCTTTGGGCCACAGCGCGCGCCAGCGAATTCCCTCTACCTCTATCGCTCCCTCCGCGTCTTCGAATTCGAGAACGGTGGCGTGCCGCCCGACAAGCTGCGTCGCGCGGTCGTTCAGGCCGGGCAGCGTGTCGGCTCCGTCTCCGTAACGGCCCATGAGATAGCGGCCTGAAAAGGTGAAAAGGATGCCCAGTCCGGCAAACACCACAATCTGCGACGTTCCCGACATGCCGGGCGCGACCGCCAGCAATCCGCCGATGCACAGCGCCGCCAGAGCCGGCCAGATCATGAAGAATGACATGGTCGCCATCTCGATTGCGCCCAAGGCCAGCGCAAAGGCCACCCACCACCAGGGCGAGATGCCTTGCAGAACTTGCAGTAAATCCATGATTTGCTCCTTCTGGGTTCCTGCCTGTCGGGTTTCCGGCCTGTCTAGCTGCCGGATTTCTCGCCGGTAATCGCTTTCGCGATTTCCGAAATGCCCGAGATCGAGCCGAGCAGGCTTGCGGCCTCCAGCGGGATCATGATGGTTTTCGAATTGCTGCTGGCTGCGATGTCGCGCAGGGCCTCCGTGTATTTCTGGGCCACGAAATAGTTGATGGCTTGAATGTCGCCGGCGGCAATCGCCTCTGACACCATCTGCGTCGCTCTGGCCTCTGCCTGCGCGGACCGTTCGCGCGCTTCCGCATCCAGAAAGGCGGCTTCGCGGCGGCCTTCGGCGGATCGTATCTGCGCTTCGCGCTCGCCTTCGGCCTCGAGGATGGCAGCCTGTTTGTGCCCTTCCGCGTTCAGGATTTCGGCGCGCTTGTTGCGCTCTGCCTTCATCTGGCGGGCCATGGCCTCGTTGATGTCCGGCGGCGGCGCCAGATCCTTGATCTCGACCCGCGTTACCTTGACGCCCCAAGGCTGGGCCGCATCGTCGATGACATGCAGCAGTTTTGCGTTGATCATGTCGCGGTTCGACAGGCTTTCGTCCAGATCCATCGAACCGATCACGGCGCGGATATTGGTCTGGGTCAGGTTGGAAAGGGCATTGCGCAGATCGCGCACCTCATAGGCCGCGCGGGCGGCGTCCACCACCTGATAGAATGTCACCGCATCGGTCATGACCATGGCGTTGTCGCGGGTGATCACCTCCTGGCTGTCGATGTCCAGCACGGTTTCCATCATGTTGATCCTGGCGCCGATCTTGTCCATGAAAGGAACGATGAAATGCAGGCCCGGACTCAGCGTCCTGGTGTAACGTCCAAATCGCTCGACCGTGTACTCTTCGCCCTGCGGAATGGACTGCACGGACATGTAAATCAGCAGGATGGCGAAAACCACGAAGAGCACGGCGGCCACGGATCCCGAGCCCAGCCCGATTTGAATTGGTGTCATTTGTCTTCTCCTTGATCTCGATCCACTTTGGGTGCTGCTCGATTGTTTTTCAACAAGTTTCGGCGAGAGTTGGCGTGTGATAACTTACGCATTGGAATATACGGGCTTCGATTGTATGGTCCTGTTCGAAACTGACTTTACGGAAAAACCGAATGGCGAAATACGACGCACCAGCTGAGCCGCAGTTCACCCAGCCGGTGAATCAGATCATTATCATGCTGCTGATCTGCGTCGCGGTCGGGGCCGGTGTCTTTGTCGCTTACCCGAAAGTATCGCCGATCTTTCTGGCGTCTCCCTACCTGAACGGGTTCATAATTCTGGTGTTCCTGTTCGGCATCATCGCCTGTTTCTGGCAGGTCATGACCCTGATCAATTCGGTCAGCTGGATCGAGGGCTTCGCGCTGGATCGTCCGGGCCACGAATTCGTCAAGGCGCCCGGCCTGCTGGCCTCTCTGGCGGCCTTGTTGCGCAAGAAGGGCGCACGGTCGCAACTGACCTCCGTTTCCAGCACAAGTATCCAGGATTCCGTCGCGACGCGCCTGGACGAGGCGCGCGACCTGACGCGCTATATCATCAACCTGCTGATCTTTCTGGGTCTGCTGGGCACGTTTTACGGATTGGCGATCTCGGTTCCGGCGGTTGTGGAAACTATCCGGTCGCTGGCCCCGCATGGCGATGACACGAGCGGCATTGCGATTTTCGACAATCTGATGACCGGACTGGAAAAACAGCTTGGCGGCATGGGAACGGCCTTTGGTTCGTCCCTGCTGGGTCTGGCGGGGTCTTTGGTCGTCGGTCTGCTGGAGTTGTTCGCCGCGCGCGGGCAGAACCGCTTTTACCAGGAACTGGAGGTCTGGCTGTCCTCGATCACGCGCCTGGGCGTCTCCTCGGGCGACGACCAGCAGGGGCTCAGCAGCTTCACCGGATATGCCGAGTATTCCGCGATGCAGTTCGACAAGCTGCAGGATATCCTTGCGGAGTTGCGGGACCGGCGCACCGACGGCGACAACCGGATCGACACGCTGACCAAGACCATGCAGCAGATGGTCGATTACTCGGTCGCCTCGCAGGACAGCGGCAAGCTGGCGTTGCAGGCAGTTTCCGAGGGTCAGGAGAAGATAGCTCAGGCAATCAGGGACAGCGCCGCCGCGCAGGTGACGGTGCCTGTGCCTGACACTGACGTGGAAGCCGAGATCAGCCACAGGCTGGCCAGCATCGAAACCCAGATGTTGCGCATGCTGGAGGAAATATCCGCTGGCCGGAACGAGAGTATACAGCAGTTGCGCGGCGATATCGTCGAGTTGACAGAGGTGATCAGGCAGGCCGCCGCGCTGTCCAATCCGATCGGAGAGGAATAGGCCTTGGCACTGGCGCGCAGATCATCAAGAGCGGCCACCAGCAATATCTGGCCCGGTTTTGTCGATGCCATGACGGCCCTGCTGCTGGTGCTGATATTCGTGCTGACGATTTTCATGATCGTGCAGTTCGTGCTGCGCGAAACCATCACCGACCAGGACAAGGAACTGGAGACTCTGGGGCTGCAACTGACCAGCCTCGCCGAGGCGCTGGGGCTGGAGCAGCAACGGTCCGAGGGGCTGTCGGACAGGGTGGATGCGTTGCAAAGCAACCTGTTGTCCGCGCAGGATGAACTGTCGCAAAACGCCGCCCTGATCGCGACGCTGACCGCGCAGTCCGAGGACCAGCAGGCCCGCATCGCCGGTTTCGAAGAGCAGGTCGCGTCGCTGCTGGCGTCGAAGGCCGGACTGGAAGCCGACCTGTCACAGGAAATCGACGCCAAAGAAGCCGCGCGTCTGGCGCTGGCTCAGGCGCGCAACGAAATCGACGTGGCCGCCGAACAGGCGCGTCTGGCGGCGGCCAAACGCGAGGCGCTGGAGGCGTTGATCGCCGATCTGCAGGGCAATGTGGAAGCCACCAAGGCGACACTGGCCGACACGCTCGCCGCGCTACAGGCGACGCAGCAGGAGGTCGATCAGCGGATCGTGACCGAAGAGGGGTTGCGTCAGCGGATCGAGGAACTGGCCAGCGGCCTGTCGGAAACCGAGAAACAGCGGCTGGCCGAAGCGGCGGCGGCCGAGGCGCTGCGCCAGAAGTTGCGGAATTCACAGGACGAGATCAGCGCCATGCAATTGGCGCTGGAAGAGCAGCGGCAGAAGGCCGAAGACACCCTGACCCTTCTGGCGGCGGCCGAGGCGGCCAAGAAACAATTGCAGACCGAGAAAACCGTCGAAATGAACGAGGCCGAGCGGCAGCGCGCCCTGCTGGCGCAGGCCAATGACCTGTTGTCCCAAGAGCGGGAGATTTCGGCCGAGGGACAGCGCAAGATCGCTTTGCTGAACCAGCAGACAGAGGAGTTGCGCAAACAGCTGAACGCCCTTCAGGGCCTGCTGGACGCGGCGGCGGCGCGCGATGTCGAGGCGCAGGTCCAGATCGAGTCGCTGGGCAGCAACCTGAACGCGGCGCTGGCGCAGGTCGCGGCCGAGCAGCGCAAGATCGCCGCCTTCGAGCGAGAGGAGCGCGAACGGCTGGAGGCCGAAGCCAAGGACCTGCGTCGCTTCAAGTCCGAGTTCTTCGGACAGTTGCGCGATATCCTCGGCAGCCGCGAAGGCGTCCGGATCGTCGGCGACCGGTTCGTGTTTTCATCGGAGGTGCTGTTCGATACCGGCAAGGCCGAACTGGGTGAGGGCGGCAAACAGGAAATCCACAAGGTCGCGGGTATCCTCAAGGATATCGCCGACCAGATCCCCGAAGGCATCGACTGGATACTGCGCGTTGACGGCCATACCGACAACCTGCCGATCACCGGCGTCAGCCCCTTTGCCGACAACTGGGAACTCAGCCAGGCGCGCGCTCTGTCGGTCGTCCGCTTCCTGATCGAGGATCAGGGTATTCCGGCCAACCGCCTTGCCGCCAACGGGTTCGGGGAATACCAGCCGGTGGCTCTGGGCAACACGCCCGAGGCCCGCGCCCAGAACCGGCGAATCGAACTGAAATTCACCGAACGTTGAAGCACACAGACAAAAGGCTCCGTCCCGGATAGGGAAGGAGCCATTCTTTTTGCCGGTCGGCCCGTCAGTGCCGGACTGCGGGTCTAATCCGCCGTCAGCAAAGGCGGTTTGTTCCGCGACAGCTTCTTGCTTTCCTGGGCCTCCAGCGTCAGGACGACCTCGCCGTTCTTGACGCCGACCTTGACGACGCCGCCCTTGGCCAGCTTGCCGAACAGCAATTCCTCTGCCAGCGGCCGCTTGATGTGTTCCTGGATCACGCGCGACAGCGGCCGTGCGCCCATGCGGTCGTCGTAACCCTTTTCGGCCAGCCATTCGCTTGCGGCGCGGGTCAGTTCGAAGGTCACGTTGCGGTCCATCAACTGGGCTTCCAGCTGGGCGATGAACTTGTCGACGACCTTGAGGATTACATCCCTCGACAGGCTGGCGAAGCTGATGATCGCATCCAGACGGT
>JBFIHV010000114.1:0-7632 GCA_041601595.1 Amylibacter sp.
ACACGCAGCGACCTGCCGGACAACTCGATCGAGTGTTCAATCTCCGGCACGGCCGATTTGTAGTCGTTGACCGTCAAAACACCGGACGCGCGAACGATAATGAAGCCGTTTGGCCTGTCGAATTCGACAACGATCATCACCGGTTCCCTTCGATAAAAAACGGATATGCCATCCATGCGAAACGCAGAGGCTCTTAAACGAAATACAACTCTTATGTAGGCATCAGGGAGCGACAATAAAGGACCCCGAGCCGCCTTTGGTTTAGCAATGATCCGCGTCACAGTGTTATGATTAAAACTCGGGACATGTCCGACCTCATTCTTCACGATCCGGCAAACCGCCGCGAAAAATCAGGAACTTGATCTAGGTTAAAGGGACAGCGGCCCTGTTCCGCTATGGTCGCATATGAAGTAACATCTTCAGCGGAAAGGTCGGGTCCGGTGGTCTTGAACCAAAGGGGCAAAGCGATATGAACGAAAAGGACACCATCGGGCATATTATCTCTATCGAAGGGACCATCGCCGATATCCGCTTCAATGGCCCCCTGCCCGAAATCGGAACCCGGCTGGTTACACTGGCGGAGCCCGAGATGGACATCGAGGTGGCGAGCCTGCCGCGCAGCGACGTCGCTCGCGGGCTGGTCCTGAACCCGACAGGTCACCTGCGCCTCGGCCTTGCCGTCCGGAATACCGGGGCGCCGCTGCAGGTGCCGGTGGGCGAGGCTCTGCTGGGGCGCATGCTGAACATATTCGGCGAGACGATTGACGACAAGGGACCGCTCGGCGACGTGCCACGACGCCCGATCACCGGCCAGCCGGTTCCCATGTCCAGACGCCGCATCGAAGGCGAGATTTTTCAAACCGGCATCAAGGCGATCGATCTGCTGAGTCCGCTGGAAAGCGGCGGCAAGGCCGGCCTGTTCGGCGGCGCCGGCGTGGGCAAGACCGTGTTGATCACCGAAATGATCCACAACATGGTCGCCGAATATGACGGCGTCAGCATGTTCTGCGGCATCGGCGAACGGTCCCGCGAGGCCGAGGAAATTTACCGCGAAATGGACCGGTCCGGCGTTCTGGGCCAGACCGTGATGGTCTTCGGGCAGATGAACGAAAGCCCGGGCGTACGCTTTCGCGTCGGCCATGCCGCGCTGACGATGGCGGAGTATTTCCGCGACGACATGCACCGCAACGTGTTGGTTCTGATAGACAACATCTTCCGCTTCGTGCAGGCGGGTGCAGAGGTTTCGGGGCTTCTGGGACGCATTCCTTCGCGCGTTGGTTACCAGCCGACGCTGGCCAGCGAACTGGCCGGACTGGAGGAACGCATCTGTTCGACCGCCAGCGGCACCATGACCTCGATACAGGCGGTCTATGTTCCCGCCGACGATATCACCGATCCCTCCGCGACGCATACATTCGCCCATCTGTCGGCCTCGATCGTTCTGTCGCGGAAAAAGGCGTCCGAGGGGTTCTATCCGGCGATCGACCCCCTGAAGTCGTTCTCCAAGATGCTGACTCCGGGTGCCGTCAGCGACCGCCATTACCGGATCGCCGGAGAGGTGCGCACTACGCTGGCCGATTACGAGAGCCTGAGGGACATTATCGCCATGCTCGGCCTTGAGGAACTGTCCGAGAAGGACCGCGCGACGGTTCGGCGCGCCCGTCAACTGGAGCGCTTTCTGACGCAGCCGTTTTTCTCCACCGAGGCCATGACGGGCCGTCCGGGGCGGTTCATTTCGCTCGACGACACTTTGTCTTCCTGTGAAAGAATACTGGCGGACGCTTTTGCGGACCTGCCGGAAGACGCCTTCTACATGATCGGGACCGTCGATGAACTGGAAGCGGCCCGCGGCGACGCGGGCGGAGGTGCGGCCGATGCGGCTTGAAATCGTCACCCCCCTGCAAGTCGGCCTCGACATGCCGGTGGTCCGGATCGTCACCGAGGGCCCTGACGGCAGTTTCGGACTGTTACCGCATCACATCGATTTTGTGTCCCCGATCGTTCCGGGCATCCTTGTGTACGAGGATTTGCAGGGGCATGACCACTACGCCGCAGTGGACTCCGGCACGTTGGTCAAATGCGGCGAACTGGTTCGGGTTGCCACGCGAAGCGCCATTCTGGGTGATGACCTGGATACGCTTGAAGTCGAAATGAAACGGCAATTCAGGCAAGAGGACGAGTCCGAACGAGAGGCCCGGTCCGCCCTTGCGCGGCTCGAAGCGCAAATGATCCGCCATTTTCTGGACCCGGAGAAATCGCTGTGACTCAGGAAAACGACAAAACCGACGCGCCGGAAACAGTGGCCGACGCGATCGCCGGCAAGGCGCGGCGCAAGAAAGAGGCGCTGAAACGCCACGACGAAAACGTATGGTACGGTCTCGGCATGTTCGGCCTCGTCGGCTGGGCCGTGGCGGTGCCGACCCTGCTGGGCGTGGCGCTCGGCCTCTGGCTCGACGCACACACCTCCACCCGGTTTTCATGGACCCTGTCGCTTCTCTTTCTGGGCGTGATCATCGGCAGCATCAATGCATGGTACTGGGTCCGAAGGGAGAGCCGCGATGATTGAGGCCGTGCCCGACTATGGCAAACTGCTGCTGTTCATGGGGATCGTCAGCCTGCTGATCGTTCCGTTGAAGGCTGTGCTTGGCAAGGCCAGGGTACCAGCTCTGGTCGGGTTCATCCTTTTCGGTGCGGTCTTGTCCGTCGCGAATGAACAGACCGCCATTGTGACCCCCACTCTCGGCGTCTCGATCGACTTTCTAGCCAAGCTTGGCATCGTCGCCCTGCTGTTCCGCGCAGGTCTGGAAAGCGATCTGGAAGAAATGATCGACCAGTTGCGCAATGCCGCGGCTGTCTGGCTTTCGAATGTCACCGTGTCCGCGGCGCTGGTCTTTCTGGTGGTCTACCTTTGGCCGGGTATGGGCCTGATACCGGCCTTGTTTGCGGGCGTTGCGGCAGGCGCCACCAGCATCAGCGTCTCCATCGTCGTCTGGGAAGAAGCCGGCGTCGTCGACACGCGCGAGGGCGCGCTGCTGATGGATGTGGCGGAACTGGACGACCTGACTTCGCTTTTCCTGATGAGCGTGCTGTTCGCCCTCGCTCCCATGCTCAAGGTTGCACCGGCGAACGGCCTTGTTCTGGTCGCCGTGCAGACCGCGCTTGTCGAGATTGTCTGGTTCGTGGTCTTTTGCGCCGGATGCTACGCTTTTTCCCGTTACGCGGAGCGGCCCATGCGGCTGCTGTTCAACCGCCTCGACAAGAAGGTCGGCACGCTGGTCTTCGCCGCCGGCACGATGTTGCTGATTGCGGCGGCGGCGGACCTGATGGGCTTCTCGGTCGCGGTCGGCGCGCTGTTCGCCGGTCTTGCTTTCAGCAGAGACCCGCAGAGCAGCCGGATCGACAAGGCAATCGAAATTCTGGTGGCGCTGTTCGGCCCGTTTTTCTTTCTGGACATCGGGCTTTCGCTGGAGCTGTCGCAAATCGGTCCGGCGCTCGGCCTGACTGCGGCCCTGATCGTCGCGGCCGTCCTTGGCAAACTGCTGGGCGCCGGCCTGCCATCGGCGGCCCTGCTGTCACGCCGCAGCGGCATCCTTATAGGCGCCAGCATGATCCCCCGCGCCGAGATATTCCTGATCGTCATGGTTCAGGGCCTGTCGCTGGGCCCGTGGGCCGTGCCGCCGGAGCTTTATGCCGCAGCCGTTCTGACCTGCCTCGTCACCTGTCTGATCGGTCCGGTGGTCGTCGGCCGCGCCTTGCCGTATGCCAAGCTGCGAAAGGTCAAGCCATGACCGCCCTGCCCCTCTTTGCTGCATTTCTCGGCGGGTTCTGCCTCGGGATCGTATATTTCGCCATTCTCTGGGCATCCGTGCGCAGGCATGTCGGGGGCGCGCCGGTCTGGGCGCTCGCTGCTTCCGCGCTTCTGCGGCTGGCGCTGGTTCTCGGCGTGATCGCGGGCGCGCTGGCTTTGGGCCTTGCGCCGACACATCTGGCCCTGGCCGTTCTGGGGTTCTTCGCCGCCCGGCTGGCAGCGACGCGCTTCGTGCGCCCGTCAAGAAAGGAGCCATAACCGATGGACATCAGCCCGGACCAGTGGGTTCTCTACGAATGGAACGGCCTGCGCCTGAATGCGACAATCGTGTTTACATGGGTCGTCATGGCGGCATTGACGCTCGGGTCCTGGGCCATCACGTCGCGCCTGTCCGAAGGTGAAACGGTTTCCCGCTGGCAAGTCATGCTGGAGGTGATCGTCACCACCATCCGCGACCAGATCGCCCAGATCGGCACAGATCACCCGGAGCGTTACCTGCCCTTCATCGGGACGCTTTTCCTGTTCATCGCGACGGCCAACCTGCTCTCTGTCATTCCGGTCTATCAGCCGCCCACCGGATCGCTATCCACAACCGCAGCGCTGGCGATCTGCGTACTGATCGCGGTTCCGGTGTTCTCGATCGCCTCGCGCGGGCTGGCCGGATACCTGCGCACCTATATCAAGCCCAGCGTCCTGATGTTGCCGTTCAACGTCATTACCGAGCTTTCACGCACGCTGGCCCTGGCGATACGTCTCTATGGCAACGTGATGAGCGGCACGGTGATCGTCGGCATCATGATCAGCGTCGCGCCGTTCATTTTCCCGCTGATGATGCAAATTCTCGGCCTGCTGACCGGACTGATCCAGGCCTATATCTTTGCCATCCTCGCAATGGTCTACATCGCCGCGGCCACGCGCGCGCAAAGGCATGACACCACCCGGACCGAAGAAACCGCCCCTGAAACACCCGAAAAAGGAGACTGACCATGGAAGCTTCCGTATTGATCGCGGTAATCTCGATCATCACCGCCGGACTGTCCATAACAATTGGATCAATCGCACCGGCACTGGCCGAGGGCCGCGTGGCGGCGCAGGCCCTGTCATCCATCGCGCAACAGCCGGACGCAGCGAATACCATAACGCGCACGTTGTTCGTCAGCCTCGCGATGATCGAGTCCACGGCAATCTATTGTTTCGTCGTCTCGATGATCCTGATCTTCGCCAATCCCTTTGTCGATCTGGCGATACAAGCGGCCGGAGGCTAGGACCGTGGAACTCGACTGGCTGACAATTGCGGCTCAGATCGTCAATTTTCTGGTTCTGGTCTGGCTGTTGCAGCATTTCCTGTACGCTCCCATCACGAACGCTATGAAGCGCCGCGAGGAGCGTATCGTGGAACGTCTCGCCGATGCGCGGGACAGCCGCGAAAAGGCAGAGGCCGAAGCCGCCAGACTGCGCGACATGCAGGACGATCTGGAACGCCGCAAGGAGGCCTTGATGGAGCAGGCCCGTCAGGAAGTGGCGGACCTGCGTGAAAAGCTTCTGGAAGAGTTGCGCGGTGACATAGATGAAGAGCGCATTGCCTGGCACAACAAGCTGGACGAGGAACGCGCGGAGTTCGAGGAAAATTTCCGAAAGATCGCCTCGCGGCATGTCATTGGCACCATCCGCAGCATCCTTTCCGACTTCGCCGATGCGGATCTGGCTGCGCAGGTCGCCGATGAGTTTGTCGGTCGGCTCGAAGCGCTGGACGAGGACGACCTGCGAAAACTGAAGGATGCCGCCGCGCGGATGAACGGCGGCGCTGTCGTCGAAAGCGGCGTGGAACTCCCGCCTTCGGCCCGCAGCAGGATCACGCGGGCGGTGCATGAAAAACTGAACACGGACAAGGAACTGGAGTACCTGACATCGGAGGATTTGATTCTCGGGATACGTTTGATCCTCGGCGAACAAACGGTCGAATGGTCGGCGCGCCGGCATCTCGACACGCTTGAGAACGTGGTTGAAGAGGCGCTCGAAAGCGATGCCGCCAAGGCCAGGACCAACGAGACGGGACGATAATGCTGAAAGATCTGGGCAAGCAGTTGTTCAAACGGCTCGACGGCATTCTCGCCGACAGCGAACCTGCGCTTGAGATCGTCGAAATCGCGCGGGTGCTGAGCCTGGGCAGCGGCGTGGCGCAGATCGCGGGCTTTACCGATCTGGCCGCGAACGAACTGGTGGCCTTTGCCAGCGGCGGGATCGGCATCGCCTCCAGCCTCGGCGAGAGGAGCATCGGCGTGGTGGTCCTCGGCGGCACCGACCGCATCCGGCCCGGTGAAAAGGTCAGGCGCCTGCATCGCGTGATAGATGTGCCCGTGGGCGAAGCCCTGCTGGGCCGCGTCGTCGACGCCCTGGGCCGGCCCCTGGATGAAAGCGGCCCTGTCAGGACAGACAGCAGGCTTCCGGTTGAGCGCCCCGCCCCGCCGATCATGCACCGGGCTCCGGTCGAAGTGCCGTTGCAAACCGGCATCAAGGCGATAGACGCGGCGATCCCCATCGGGCGCGGCCAGCGCGAACTGATCATCGGCGACCGCCAGACAGGAAAGACCGCCATCGCCGTGGACACAATTTTGAATCAGGCGTCCTCGGACGTCATTTCCGTCTACTGCGCGATCGGCCAGCGGGCTTCGGCCGTCGCTCGCGTGATCACGGCGTTGCGCGACGGAGGCGCGCTGGATCGGACAATCATCGTCGCGGCCAGCGGCAATGATCCTCCGGGTCTGCAATTCGTGGCGCCCTATGCCGCCACGAGCATCGCGGAATATTTCATGGCAAAGGGCCGCGACGTACTGATCGTCTATGATGACCTGACCCGCCACGCCCGCGCCTACCGCGAACTGTCGCTTCTGCTGCGTCGCCCGCCGGGGCGCGAAGCCTACCCCGGCGATATCTTCTACATTCACGCGCGCCTTCTGGAACGGTCCACTCGGTTGCTCGATGTTCATGGCGGCGGTTCGATGACGGCAATGCCGGTGATCGAGACGCAGGCGCAGAATATCTCGGCCTATATTCCGACGAACCTGATCTCGATCACGGACGGGCAGATTTATCTGTCGCCGAGGCTGTTCGAAAAAGGACACCTTCCGGCAATCGACATCGGCAGTTCCGTATCCCGCGTCGGCGGCAAGGCGCAGCTGTCCGCCTACCGGGCCGTGGCAGGCGACCTGCGCCTGAACTATTCCCAGTTTGAGGAGCTGGAAAGCTTCGCGCGGTTCGGCACCCAGCTGGACGAAGCAACACGCGGCAGGCTGGCGCGCGGTCAAAGGGTGCGCGAGGTTCTGCGCCAGCGGGAGCATCATCATTTGCGGGTTCCCGAACAGATCGCGGAATTGCTGGCGGCGAACGAGGGGCTGTTCGACGGCATCGCGATCAAGGATATTGGCACGGCCCAAGTGATGGTCAGACGCGCGGTATTGCAGAAACTGCCCGATATCTGCCAGCGCATCGAAAGCGGCGAAAAACTGGAAAGCGAAGACCGTCGCATGCTGATTGAAACCATGCGGCAGGCTCTGTCAGGCTACGACGCCGCGGCGGGCGGAGGGCAGCGTGATGGACACGCTTGAAACCCTCTCTGCCAGCATCAAGACGACCGAGGGCATACAATCGATCGTCCGCACCATGAAATCGCTTTCGGCGGCAAGCATCCACCAGTACGAGCGCGCGGCGGATGCGGTCGCGAAATATTCGGACACCGTGGACCGCGGCCTTCAGGTCGTATTGCGCGACAGGGATATTCCACACGCAGGCTGGCAGACGGAGACCGGTGCCGGAGGGCGCAGCGC
>JBFIHV010000115.1:0-7577 GCA_041601595.1 Amylibacter sp.
CATGCCGCCGAGCAAGATGATCATCAGGCCGACCAGAAATTCCAGTGCCGCCTCGAGTTGCGCCGGAATTGCCAGGCCCAGCGAAAACACGGCCAGACACACCACGAAGAGCGAAGCCGTATGGCCCAGACCCCAGAAAGCGCCGCGCTTGACCAGCGTCAGCCCGTTGTCGTTCCGCTTGTGCATGGCAGAAACCGCAGCCAGGTGGTCTGCCTCCAATGCGTGTGTCATCCCGATGATCAGGCCAAGCGGCAAGACGGCTAGATATTCCATGTCGTTCCTATGCTCGCAGCGCCGTTAACATGGCGGGGATGAAATCCTGATCCGTCGCAATGACAAGAACAGAGGTGAAAGGACGCAACGTGTTGACGACGGGGCTGGATTTCGTGCCGTCCCCGTCTTCGTTCAACACAAGACCCGCCGACATGATATTTCTGGCGAAGGCTTCGCGCGCGATCACTTCGGCGGCTCCGGCGTTCCTGCCTGAAGAGGAAATCAGCACGACGACATTTGCGCCATCGACTTCCTCGGCAAGATCGGCCGGCGATCCGTCAGGCTTTTCCAGCGGCAGGTCGCTTGCCGCTGTCTTGTCCGGATCGACATCGGACCGGACGGTCAGGAAATGCGCGCCCTGCCACGGCTGCTCGGTGATTGCCATCATCGCATCTGCCGCCCTTTGATCCAGCGCGAAAATGCGGGATGCTCGCACGCTGGAATTGGGATACGGCACGCGGAACTGCGCCTCTTTTGCCGTCGCGGCGAGTGCGCAACTGCTCAACAGGGTTGGATGGCTGGTTTCGCTCATGGTTACACCGAAGTCTGTTTGACGCCCGGACGCGCTTTGAGGTCTTCTTTACAGGTTTCCGCGTAAGGCTGATCGGGCTCCAATACAACAGCAACCGAACGGACCATCTGGTGTTCATTGCTGCGGCCCGGAGGCTGAACGCCCTTGTCGCGCAGGGCGATGACCGCCTTGCGCAGCCTGTGCCGCGCCATGATGATGCCGTTGTCCGTCGAAACCAGGTTTTCCTTGGTCCGGTCGACGATCGGACCCATGCTTTCCTGAAGGCTGGCGTCCTGCATGGCGATGCCCTTGATGCCCGAATAGGTGTCGCCACGCTTTTGGGCCTCGCGGTCCATCATGTAGTCGTTGTCCTTGTTTTGCAGCGGACGGAAAGTGCCGGGCACATATTCGTTGTGAACGCCGTGCCCGTCCATCATCGCCTGCCGCTCTGCCTGGGTCAAGGCGCGCGTCGGGTGATAGTCAAAGCTCCACGCCCAGCAGTTTTCATCGTCGATGGGAATCCAGAAATGGCCGTGCATCGGGTGGTCGCCGCGCGGCGGCACCATCGTGAAGCTCGGCATGACCCAAGGGGTGATCCGCCAATAGAAACGGCCCTCTTCGGCCTTGCGGCGCGCGCCGATATACAGCCCGCCCTCGGCCTCGGTGACTTCGAAAATCGGCTTCTTGTCGGCGTGGTTATACTCGTTGCCCTTCGCGCCCTTGAACAGAGGGTCAGACTTCAGGCCCCCCGAGTGCAGGAAAGAGACGTGGCTTGAGTCGATGCCGCCTTCCATGGCCTGCAACCAGTTGCACTCCTGCCAGCGCTTGGACGTGTAGGTCTGCTCCGGCGGGACGGTCGCGAATTCCCAGACGGGCTCCGGCGGACGCTCGTCCTTGTCGCCCATATGGGTCCACAGAACGTCGCCGACCTTGATCAGCGGATAGGCCTGCAACTTGATCTTCTCGCAAAAACCGCTTTCCTCGGGCTCTGACGGAACCTCGGTGCAATTGCCGTTCACGTCGTATTTCCAGCCGTGGTAAGGACAGCGCAGACCGCCCTCTTCGTTGCGGCCGAACCACAGCGAAACGCCGCGGTGCGCGCAGAACTCGTCGATCAGGCCATAGCGGCCCTTGCTGTCGCGAAACGCGATCAGACGCTCGCCCAGCAGCTTCACCCGGACCGGAGCGCAGTCATCCTCCGGCAATTCGCGCGCCAGCAGCGCCGGTATCCAGTATTGCCGGAACATCTTGCCCATCGGCGCGTCGGCACCGGTCTGGGTCAACAGGTCGTTTACTTCTTTCCTAAGCATTGTCAGATTTCCCCACTTCTTGGTCTATTCAACATTACCGTCGCTTGCGACAGCTTTTCAAAGTCACGATTTTGGCGGCAAGTCCGGCTTTTCAGCCTCGTAAGCCGCTTCCATGTTCGATTTCAGGCCGTTCTTGCTCAGCGCGTCCGTGAACATCGTCCGCACTTCCCGGCTCTCGTCCGCGTAGTCGATCTGGTCGCCGCCGATGCGTTGCGAAATCCAGGCTTTCGGCACGCCCTGCGCATTGCGGATCGCAACGCCTTCGTATTTGAACGCCAAGTAGCGCGCGGGCGTCGTTCCGGTGTTGAAATGCTGGTGGTACCACATGTTCGGCGGAATGATCATCGAACCGGGCTTCCACTCATAGCGCATGGGCTCTTCGCCCTCGGGCCACATCAGGCTGTAACCTTCACCCGACAGGATGATGACGTGCGCGCCGGGCCCGTGACGGTGGCATTTCTTGTAGGTTCCGACCGGGAACTGGCTGATATGGCTGTTCATGGAACACTTCGCCAGTTGGAAGCGGATGTGGCCGCCGCCGGCGCCGCGCTCCTTGGCGGCGATCAGCGGCAGGTTCACCGCATCCGCCACGAAGTTCGTTTCCATGAGCAGGCCTTTCTGCTCGCCCTGGTCGGCGAAATATTCCGGTTCGCCAGAGAAGCGGCCCTTGAAGTCGTACGACGTGCCGAACATGAAATCCGGCTCTTCGAAGACATTCATCAGCGGCGGCATGTTCGTGACCGCGACAAATCGCGCGGGCTCGACGCCGGAGCCGTTGAAGTGTTGGTGGCTGGCGTTCAGCGGAATGCCGAAAATCGCGCCGGGGCCCCATTCGAAGCTCGCCTTGTCACCGCTGTCGTTCCAGACGGTCGTCGATCCGCGACCGGACAGGACCAGAATCGTTTCCTCGTATAGCTGGCGCTGGGGTTCCAGCTTTTTCCCTGCCGGAATTTCCATGACATAGCAGTCATTGGTCGTCCGCGACGCATCATGGTTGATGAAAACGGCATTCCCGCCACGCCGCGCCCATGGTTTCAGCGCTACCTCGTGAAGGCTCGGGACATGCAGCCCGTTTATGATGTCCAGCCCCTCCGCCGCGATGAAGCGCGTATACGGCGTTTCAATTTCGGTTCTGAATTTTTCTACCAGTTTATCCGAGACAATTGCCGTCTTTACCATGTTCGCTCCATTCGAATTCTACTGTCTGAATTTTTGACTCATTTTGGGTGTTGCGAAGACGATACGTCATCGCTATGGTGCCGTCAATGGACCAGTGGTCCGCATAAAGGAACACGCAAATATGGAAAACGACCCTTCCGAAAAGGCGCGCCACACTGTGGATGACCACATGTTCGGCGATTTCTATGCGCACGACCACGATGGCGACGCGGACCACGACCATGACGACATCGATCCGGGCCCTCTCGAGGAAAATCCGATCTGGCAGCGGGACAACGTAAAACTCACCTCCGTGGGCATCGATATCGGCTCCGCCGGAACGCAGGTCATCTTTTCCACGGTCCATTTGCAGCGCGTCGGCAGCAGCCTGGCCAGCAAATATGTGATCGTGGACCGCAAAACCGCCTTCGAATCCGACATCAGCTTCACCCCATTCGCGGACGAGACGACGATCGACGCGGCGGCTTTGGGAAAAATCATCGATGACGCGTACAACACCGCCGGAATACGGCCGTCGGATATTGACGCGGGCGTCGTGATTCTGACCGGCGAAGCCCTGCGGCGCGAAAACTCCGAGGCAATCGCAGAGATCGTCGCGGAAAAGGGCGGTGACTTCGTGACCGCCACGGCCGGAAACCACATGGAAGCCATGTTGGCCGCCTATGGGTCGGGGGCCGCCAAGGCCAGCCACGACGCGAAGGCGCGCATCATGAACATCGACATCGGCGGCGGCACCACCAAGCTGGCGCTCTGCGACTCGGGCCGGGTGATCTGGACAGGCGCGCTTCATATCGGCGGACGCCTTATCGCCACCGAGAACAACCTTGCTTCGCGCGTCGACCCCGCCGGACGTCACCACGCGAAACTGGCAGGCTATGACCTGTCCGTCGGCGATGCCGTGACCGCGGAAGACATGGCGAAGATCGCCGGCAGCATGTCGGACCTTCTCGTCAAGTCGATCACCGAACATCCGATGCCCGACGCCATCGCGCATCTGTTCCTGACGGACCTGCCCGGCGAAATCTCGAACCTTGACGGCGTCATCTTTTCCGGCGGTGTCGGTGAATATGTTTCGGGCAACGAAACCCGTTATTTCGACGATCTGGGCCTGTTCCTCGGTCAGGAAATCAGAAAGCGCGCGGACGCGGGCGACTTCGGGGCGCCTTTGCTTCCCGCAACTGCCTGTATCCGCGCAACCGCGCTGGGCGCTTCGGAGTATTCCGTCCAGTTGAGCGGACAGACTTCGACAATCACGGCGCCGGGCAAAATTCTGCCGCGCAGGAACATGCAGGTTCTGAAGCCCTATATCGACCTGAAGACTCATCCCTCGGTCGAGGAGATCGCCTCCAGCATCACGAAGCATTTCGAGGCTTTCGATGTCGCAGATACCGATCAGAACATCGCCCTGGTTTTTGAATTCCGCCTGGCACCGGAATACGCCTTCATCCGCAGGCTTGCCGACGGCATCGCAGCGGCCCTGTCCATGCGCATCGAACGCGGCGATCCGCTATATCTGCTGATCGACGGCGACATCGCCCATACGCTGGGCGGTATCCTGCGCGACGAGATGGGTATTACCAATGAGTTGCTGGTGCTGGACGGCCTGAGCCTGCGGGACTTCGACTTTATCGATCTCGGCAAGATCCGCCTGCCCTCTTTTACGGTTCCCGTTACCGTGAAATCGCTTTTGTTTGCCGAAGACCCGCGCGGGGCGACGCAAAACGAGCGGATACACTTCCGGCCCGACACGGAACCGACCAAGAGAGACCATTCACATGCCCATGACCATGCTCACGGCCACAGCCACGACCACGCACATGGGCACGGTCACGGACATGGACACAGCCATGGCCATCCGACGAAAGCAGCGAAATGAAGATTTCCGGCGCCGCTAATTCCATCAAGCCCCACTGGACCGTTGACACACAGCTTCGGCGCGCCCTAAATGGAACGCAATTCTACTAAGCGGAACGGCAGAGGGCTCGAACCAGGATGGCACAGGACAAGGCGAAAGCTGAACCCAACCGGAACCCGAGGAGAGGTAGCACACGACTGTCGTCGGTCACCACCGCGATCCACCTCCTCAAGACATTCACCATCGAAGACGACGAACTCGGCATCAGCGAACTGGCAAAGCGTTTGGGCATCGCCAAGAGCACCGTACACCGTCTGGCGAGCGCACTTCTGGACGAAGGGCTTTTGCAGCAGAACCCCGAAAACGGACGCTACCGTCTCGGAGTCGGGCTGTTTTCGCTCGGCGCCCTGGTCCGCTCTCGACTGGACGTCACGCAGGAATCCAAACATGTCCTGAACGAACTGCGGCAAAAGACGCAAGAGAACGTGCGGCTTGCGGTTCTGGAAGGCCAGAACGCCGTTTTCCTGCACGACTTCGAGAGCCCGCAAACGCTGCGTCTGAAATCCGGCACGGGGCTCCAGCGCCCGGCATACAGCGTTGCGGAAGGCCTCTGCCTGCTGGCCGGACTGCGCGAGCCCGAATTGTCCAAGTACCTGAAGAAACCGCGCGTCAAGCGCACCGAGAAGACCGTTGTCGACGAGGAAGAATTGCGCGAACGCATCCGCAAGATCAAGCGGCGCGGATACGCATTCGAGGATGAAGAGTGCGACGAGGGCACCCGCTGTCTGGCCGCGCCGATCTTTCAGGGCGACGGGCGCGTCATTGCAGCCATTGGTGTCGCGGGCCCGCGCCTGCGCATCAAGAAAAGCCAGTTCAAGAAACTGTCGCCCACCGTCATCGAGGCAGCGGAACAGATATCCGCGTCGCTGGGATACTCGGGGCGCCAGAGACTGTACGTCTGAACCAAGGAGAAACCTCAGGACATGGCCGAGATCAAAATACATCCGTCGGGTGACACCTTCACCTGCGATGCGGACGATACCATTCTGCGAGCCGCATTGCGATCCGGTCATGGCATGTCGTATTCCTGTAACGTCGGGTCGTGCGGCAACTGCAAATTCGAATTGGTCGAGGGTTCCGTCACCCATGACCGGCAGGACGCGCCCGCCTGGTCGGAGCGCGACCTCAAGCGGAACAAATGGCTTGGATGCCAGGCCCGCCCGAACGGCCCCTGCACCATCAAGTTCCGCGACCTTCCGGCCTATGTCAGCCGCGACCTGCCCCAACGCCGGACGGCCAGGCTGCTGTCGGTTGCCGCCATTACGCATGACATCAGCGAATTCAGCTTTGACATAGAGGGCGACGACGCCTTCCGGCCCGGCCAATATGCCCTACTCTCGGTCTCGGGCGTGGACGGAGCGCGGGCTTATTCGATGTGCAATCTTCCCGGCGAAAGAGTCTGGAGCTTCCAGATCAAAAAAGTGCCCGGAGGCGCGGCGACAGAGATGCTGTTCGCGATGCAGCCCGGCACGGACCTGTCCTTCGACGGCCCGTACAGCACCGCGTATCTGAGAGAGGATGTCGCACGGGATATCGTTCTCATGGCAGGCGGGTCCGGTTTGTCGCCCATGGTTTCGATCGCACGCGGCGCCTTTTCCGCAGGAATGCTGGGCGACCGCAAACTGCATTTCTATTACGGCTGCCGGTCGGAAGCCGATCTGATCGATCCGGAAATTCTGGGGCCGGAACTGGCGCAAAAGGTCACCTTCACGGCGGCGCTGTCCGATGCATCGGCGAATGGCGCGTCGCACCGAACCGGCTTTCTGCATGATGTGGTCGCCGCGGATTTCGGCGAAGACCTCAAGAACCACGAGATCTATTTTGCCGGACCCGCCGTCATGTCGGCGGCGATCCAGAAAATGGCCTATGAGTCCGGCGTTCCGCAGGACCAGCTCCATTTCGACGAATTCTTTTAAAGGGCGGAACCATGGCCAATTTACCACTTACGTTCGGGTGCTGGGATTATGACAGGGTACAGGCCCTTCGGGACGGACGCGCGAGGCCGGAAGGCATCGACCTGACGTTTCTGAACATGGTTGTCGAGGAGACCTTCTTCCGCATGCTCCGGAACCGGGAATTCGACGTCTCTGAAATGTCGATGTCGTCCTATGTCGTGTCCATGACCAAACCGGACCGGCCCTTTGTCGCCATTCCGGTCTTTCCAAGCCGCTTTTTCCGCCACTCCTGCATCTATGTGAATGCGGATGCCGGGATTGAAACGCCGAAGGACCTGATCGGAAAGCGGATCGGAACGCCCGAGTACCAGATGACAGCGCCTGTCTGGATACGCGGCATCCTGTCCGATGATTACGGCGTGCCGGTAGACAGCGTGACCTATGTGACCGGCGGCGAAGAGGAACCGAACCGCGACGAAAAGCTGAAACTCGAC